>CAMYJJ010000015.1 GCA_947258735.1 Thermodesulfovibrionia bacterium
GG
This sequence comes from Thermodesulfovibrionia bacterium, assembly GCA_947258735.1. The sequence goes on from CAMYJJ010000015.1 coordinate 3, forward strand.
AGGTAATGAGACCTTTAAATTTTTTTCCTTTTACTATCCCGATTTCGGCAAAAACATGCTGTAATGGCACTGCGCTTGACATATAGTGCCTGCCTACCCTGTCATGTACCTCACAGGAATACACCTCCCTGCTGCTGCCGGTCTCATACACCTTGATCATCAGTTTTAAGGAACCTGTGTCAACGGCCTTTCCCCTGCCATTGAGCAGCCCCTTTGTTATTTCCCAGTAAATAAAGTTCAAATCAACATTTACAGGCATGATAACAAGGGTATCCACGTTATATGCCGAGGGAATGTCACTGTACGTGGGGGTCTGTTTGATATTCTTTATTTCCCTGTTTTTTTTCGGGCGACCCGGCCTGAGCGCTGTCTTTGTGACAGGGCTTTTTTTTGCCGGTCTGCTCATTTTTTTATGAACCATCGCGTTTCCATGTAACAGTAGTCATTTCTATATTATTATCCAAAATCTTATTACCTCAATAAGACAAGACGTATTCACCTATCTCAGCATATTCTATTATTATACCTGTTTTTTATATGGATGCACCTTATCCCTGTATGTGATATATTATCTCATACCTTTTTTTATTAGTACTAAAATCTTTTGTAACAGCTGATCATTCCCTGTGTAATATCAGCCGGATGTTGATTTTTCGTCTTGCAGCATTTGAAGAAATGTGTCCTTTCAAGATAGTATACTGGTCTTATAAACATACATTTCAGAAGGTATCATGTTTATTGTAATGATAGCATCAGAATGCGCACCCGTAGCCAAGGTCGGCGGTCTGGCCGATGTGGTCTATGGACTGAGCCGTGAGCTGGAGATCAGGGGCAATGATGTTGAGATAATCCTCCCCAAATATGACTGCATGCGATATGACCAGGTGTATGGACTGCAGGAATCATATAATGATCTCTGGGTCCCCTATTACGACCAGTGGGTGCACTGTACTGTTTACTTCGGGTTTGTCCATGGACGCAAATGCTTTTTTATAGATGCACACCATTCGAAAAACTTTTTCAACCGCGGTGTTTTTTACGGACACCATGATGACCCGGAGAGATTTGTTTTCTTTTGCAGGGCAGCCATGGAGTTCATGCTGAAGTCAGGCAAAAACCCTGATATCATTCACTGCCATGACTGGCAGACCGGTATTGTCCCTGTTCTTCTGTATGATATTTACAAACAGGTCGGGATGAGCCACCCGCGGGCATGCTACACACTGCACAACCTCAAACACCAGGGCCTGGTAGGGGAGTACGTCCTGAGAGAAACCGGGTTGAATAATGCGCCCCATTATTTTCATTTCGACAGAATGAGGGACAACATCGACCCCTTTGCATTAAATCTCATGAAGAGCGGGATTGTGTACTCGAATTTTGTGACTACGGTCTCCCCGACATATGCAGAAGAGATCAAGTATACGGACGAGGGATACGGCCTTGGGCATACGCTGCATGTGCATCAGGGAAAATTCGGGGGCATACTAAACGGTGTTGATTATGATGTATGGAACCCCGAGACAGACCGGCATATCCCATACAGGTATGGCAGGGACAATCTGGATGTCAAGTACGGGAATAAGGAAGTGCTGCGCCACAGGTTTCTGTTAAAAAATGAATATAAACCTGTCATCGCGTACATCGGAAGACTGGATTATCAGAAAGGGGTACATCTTATTAAACATGCCATTTTTTTCGCACTGGAGCACGGCTGCCAGTTTGTGTTATTGGGTTCCGGCCCTGATCACGAGATAAACAGCTATTTCTGGAACCTCAAGCATCATCTTAATGACAATCCTGACTGTCATCTTGAGATAGGCTATGATGAAGAGCTTTCACACCTTATATATGCAGGCTCTGACATGGTAATCGTTCCCAGCCTGTTTGAACCCTGCGGACTGACCCAGCTTATTGCAATGAAATATGGGACAGTCCCTGTTGTACGGGACACCGGCGGATTAAGAGACACTGTGTTTGATGCGGATTATGCACAGAGGCCATTTAATGAACGCAACGGGTATGTCTTTCATAATTTCAATAATGAAGGACTTGAGTCTGCGTTACATCGTGCCATAGGCATGTGGTATGAATATCCGGATTATTTCAGGCAATTAATGGAAAACGGTATGAACAGTGATCTGTCCTGGAAACATCCCGGGCAGCATTTCCTGAATATATATGACTATATCAGGGAAAAGTAAATATGTGTTCAGTACATCTCCTGTGTTAATGTCTCCCATTGGAACCGAAGGAATAAGGGGGATTTTATAATGGCAATATCAATAATTCCCTCTCGACCCTCTTTAGGAGAAGCTGTCCGATAATTCAATAAATGGAATCTGTGTCATTCTGAATTTATTTCAGAATCTCATATTTTCAATTATTTGTATATGTTTTAGATCCTGAAACAAGTTCAGGATGACAATTTTCGCACAACCTCTACTAAAAAGGGGAATAAATGTGCCTTATAATATTCTTTAATATCTTCGTAAGCTGCTTGTCATTACACAATATCCATGATATGTATCTCTTATGATAGTTGAGATGATAATAGATTCCTTTCAGGAGGTCATATCAGCAAATAACTCCATCATAAACCTGCTCATGGTAATGGTAATTATCTGGACCACCGGTGTGCTCTTTCGCACTATCAGACAACCCCCGGTAATAGGAGAGCTTTTGGCCGGATTCATATTCGGGCCGCCTGTGCTGGGCATTATACATCCGGATGAGACCCTGCATGTCCTGTCAGAGCTGGGGATCTTCTTTCTGATGTTTTATGCCGGACTGGAAACAAACCCTTTTGAATTAAAGCGGATGACAAAACCTTCACTGTTTGTAGCCATTGGTGGTTTTATACTGCCATTTGGTCTGGGTCTTGGGGCAAGCTATTTCCTGGACCTTACCCTTATCCAGGCCCTTTTTATCGGAATGGCCCTTTCCATTACCGCCATAGCTGTCAACGCGCGGGTGCTTACAGACATGAAGATGACCCGGTTTCGTGTAACACCGGTCATTATAGGGGCCTCCATCATAGACGACATCCTCTCTCTTGCGCTCTTCACCATAATTATTGATCTTGCCTCAGGAGACCGTTCTTTGATCGGTCCCCATCTCTTCATACAGATGTTTAAGGTAGCTGCCTTTTTTGGCATATCTCATTTGATAGGAATGCTGCTTTATCCGAAGTTCAGCAAATATTTCTCATCCCGCGAAGCAAAGGGGTTCACCTTTGCCCTTATCATGGCCTTAACGTTTGGAGTGCTTGCGGAGATGGCTGGATTACATATCATACTTGGAGCATACATGGCCGGCCTCTTCGTGCGTGAAGGCATCGTGAGCAAAGAGCTGTTTCAGAAAATTAGTGACAGGTTTGTATCCATAACGTACGGTTTTCTGGGCCCCATATTTTTTGTCAGCCTTTCCTTTCATATTGATTTCTCTGTACTCACAAGCCATTTCATACCCCTTTCCATCCTGCTTATTGCCGCTGTTTTGGGAAAACTTATCGGCTCCGGATCAGGCGCACTCGTCGGAAAGATGAACAGGGGCGAAGCAATGGTCATCGGAGCAGCCATGAACGGGAGAGGTGCGGTAGAGCTTATCATCGCCTCCATCGGCCTGCAGATGGGGATCATTGATAATATCTATTTTTCGATTCTTATCGTAATCGCTTTCCTCACGACGCTCATGCCGCCTGTATCGCTGCATCTGCTGTTAAAGAGGGTGCATCTCGTCAAACTTGATTGACCTGTTGTCTGTACAGCAAAAAGTTGATTACCGTTTTGACATAATATTACATTCTTCTCCCTCTCCTGAAAAGAGAGATCTTTTTAATACATACATATCATCGGGGTATCAGTAATAATGGAGTTGTTACGAATATCTCATAATCAGTGATTATATTAGGAGTTAAAATTCTTCATAAGCCCCTCTTGTCAAGTTTTGCAACATTTTGAATTTTAAGGATTAACAGAGTTATCAATGCAGCATGTTAATGCACATCATTATTGATGCTGTGTACTTATGCTGTAACTATTGTTTTGCATCGAAAATGCCGAATGTAATAGATGTATATCACTTGAATACGCATGGGTTTAATTATGTCAATTAACACTGACCATAACAAAGTACATATCATAGATTCCATTAAGCGGAGCACAAAATACCTTGCCTGGATTGTCATATTAATTATCATACACCTGATTATTGTAAACGTGAAAATTATATTTAATTTAGAGCAACAGATCTCTTCGCTTCAATTAATACTGATGCTATCGACTGCGACGGTGCTTGTACTTTCAGGTTTTTATTTATCCAGAAAAATATCTCTTAATGCAGTTAATAATCTCATAGAATACAGTAATGAAATTGATATGCTACTCGTCACAAAGGAGCAGGAAATAATCAAACGTAAATCAGCAGAGGAGAATTTAGCAAAATCCAATGAGGAACTTTCAAAAACAGTAATAGCATTAGAAGAGAACATTGCCAAGCGTAAGCAGTTAGAAGAACAATTATATACATTATCAATTACCGATGAACTGACGGGGCTTTATAATAGACGGGGGTTCTTTGCCCTGGCCGAGCACAGATTAAAAATCGCCAAACGGGAAAATGAAGGACTCTTAATGCTTTATGGTGATGTTGATAATTTTAAAATTGTTAATGATACGCTGGGTCACAAAGAAGGTGATGCACTATTAGTCGATATTGCTGATCTTCTCAGAGAAACATATCGGGAAACGGACATTATCGGCCGCCTTGGAGGAGATGAATTTGTAGTTTTTCCGGTAGGCCGTGATAAGAACGAAATTCAGAAAGTTACTGATAGATTGACGGGCAATATTGAGAACTACAATGCGAAAAGAGAAAATGGGTACAAACTGTCGATCAGTATTGGAATGGCTCTTTATGAACCGGAAAGCGTAGCTAAATTAGATGGACTGCTTGCTGAGGCAGATAGATTGATGTACGAGCAGAAGAAACGAAATAAAATGATCCTCGTTTGAAATGTTGTCATTACTTTTCCCTTGTGTTCTTATCAAGATTGTTTTGCAGTGAGCAGTATTCAATATCTTTACTTCATCCTGCACAATGTGATAAGATGACGCTGCTTATTTTTTAAGTAGACGCAGAAGAAATTAGAATATGTAATATTTCCATTCATATTAAAGTACGGCATTATGTAGTCCGTATAATATTCAGCCGGTTCTCTAACCGGCAAAACAATACATTATAAAGGAGAAGTTAATGAGAAGGACAAGTAAAAAAATATCGTTACAAAAAGAGCGTTCTAAAAAAATAAAAGGGAGTTCTGGCATTACAAAACAGCAGGCCAGCACAAAGAAATCAAGCCCTAAAAATGGGAATGGCAAAAAACCATCCAAGGGTGCACGACCGATTAATGATAATGAGATATCAGGTATGAAGAAACAGTATCTGAAATCAAATGGCGCATGCAATGTTACTTTCAGATTACCGAAAGAAGCTGCACCTGATGCGCAAGTTGTTGCAATAGTCGGTGATTTTAATAACTGGAATGTAACAGAAAATCAGATGAAAAAACTTAAGAACGGTGATTTCAAATCAACCCTTACATTACACCCTGACAAGGAATACAGGTTCAGGTACTTCATTGATAGCACTCGCTGGGAAAATGACTGGTGTGCAGATAAATACGTTCCCAATACGTTTGGTTCTGATGATTCATTGGTTATTGTCTAGGCATATAAAATATGGCGCTTAGATTCAGGTAACTGAACTATGTATGTCACGCATATCAGTCTTCAGATGCAGCATCTCGCTCTGTTACAAGCACAATTCCCTGACCCGGCCTGAGTTCATAGGAAAATGGCTCCGGTATAAATTCCATACCATGTTCCGGCGATACGTCAGTCAACCGGGCCTTTGACTGCAACAGGTCACTCAGTCTCTCAGCATAGAAACTCTGATGGTGATAGATATCTTTATTCAGAATAAGGAGAGCTTCGTCCTGTGAATGGGTCGATGCCTTCCAGAAAAGAAGTATATTCGGATTATCACACTGAAGAATCTCGGAGGGCGACTCTTCATGAAATACCGTATACGTTTCCTTGATGTTATTAACGTTTCTGATAAATGAAGTAATATCAACCTCTGTCTCTTCCCAGTCTTCAGGCCTGGTCTTCACAACATGCATTCTCTTGCGGAAACCAAACTCAAAACCTGACGGCATCATTGTACCGGCTGAAAAAAGCGCGGTAAAAAGATAGCGCTGCTTCAGACCTTCAATATTGCCGTTCAGTTCTTCATTGAGTCTGACCGTATCATGGCTTTCAGGGAAACTGATTGACGGCGCTATATCTCTGGTAAGGTTATACTGCTCCATAAGCCATGACCCGCGAAAGTCCCACCATTTGGCACTGTTAAAAATATAATCAAAACCGGCGCTGGCAGTCTTCCTCGTCTGGTCAGATGAGCATCCCAATGTCTCTGCAAAAAATATCGTGTCAGGATATTTCGCCTTTGTCTCCTTTATAAGCCTCTCCCACAGACTCCCCGGAAGCTGGTACGCTGCATCACACCGAAAACCATGAAATCCGAGATCAATTAAATACGCTACGACCCTGAGAAAAAATCTGAACATTCCTTCTCTGTCTTTTGTGTTTCTGTGATCAAACTTTGCCAGGTCTCCCCAGACGACTTTCCTTCCGTTTTCAAGGGCAAACGGATGGGCCACCTTTTCTTTTTTTCTCCACTCAAACCATTCCGGATGTTCAACTATCAGTTCAGAGTCAACGGCACAGTGGTTGATGACCAGGTCAATCATCATTTTAAGACCATATTGCTCCGCCTGACTGGTGACCTCTTTTATCTGGTCTTCAGGGCTTAATGAACTGTTCTCATCAATGAATAAAGGATTGATCTGAAAATAGTCCTTGATCGAATAAAGACTGCCTGAAAACCCCGTTTCCTGGATAGGATTAACAAACACCCAGTTAAAGCCCATGTCAGCGGCCCTCTTTATGTGACCTTCCCACTGCCCCGCGCTTCCTGCAAGCAGGGGAAATAAATTATATATGATCATCTTTTCCGGTTGTCTCATTTTTTCTCCTGGTTATTACTGATCAGGCACATAGGCTCAAAGTTTTAACAGCAAAACATGGAAATTCTAATTCTGTTCCCTATGTGCCTTTGCGCCTTTGTAACTTTGTGCCTGATTATTTATTCTTTCCACATATTATACAGCCTGTCCCGTGCTTCATTCAGTAATGAAGGTGGTTCAGGCCACTGTTCAAAAATAATCGATCCTGAAAATCCGCGTCCGTTCATTCTGTCTATAAATCCTGAAATACCTGAAACATTTTCACCTGCAGGTCCGGTAAAGAGCGGAAGATGGCTGTCGCTGTCACCATAGTTCTCATGCATATGAATATGAATAATCGGAACTGCAGGGTCCAGCAGATCAAGAAATTTCAAATAATTATTCCGGCTGAAGCTGGACAGGTTGGCATGGCCAAGGTCCAGACACATGCCAACCTTTTCCTGTGATGTAATGTTCCGCTCTCGTATAATGTTAAATAAATTATTGAAATCTTTGGGGACCGTAAATACGGTATTCTCAATGGCCATCCTGAGTCCTGCCTCCTCAATCTCTCTGATGACAGGAGTTATGGTATCCACAAAATGCTCAATTCCTTTCTCAATACAGAGATGCGTATTGATAAGCGTTGCCCCTATCTCCCTGGCAAAGTCGATATCCCTGAGCATTACATCTAATTTGCCAGGTTCACACATCTCGGCCTGTAACGACGAATGAACAGAAAGGGCTATATCATGTTTATCAGCAATGGCCCTGATATGAGACCGGGTCTTTATAGCTATATCATTGACGTCCCACCCATCACTCATATTCTGTTTATCAGGAAACCACTCAAATGCATCAAACCCGTTTTCTACGGCATACTCAAAGGGCGCCATTACGTCTGATGCAGAAAAAGCTGTCTGGTTTCCAATCCTGATCTTCTTCAAGGTAGTTGGTAGTTAGTAGTTGGTAGTTATTTATTTTTAAACTTTGTAAGTTGTTTTTCGTTACTCGTTACTCGTCACGCGTCACCTGTTTCTATATTTGCGGTCTTGTCTGAACTACATAGTACGTGCCTTTGGCATATACCCCTTCGATGTCCTGGGGTGATCCCATGAGCTGTTCAATGGTAATACCTATATTGGTTATGGCCGATAGTATGTCATTTCTGAATTTTTCATCCCAGACCAGTGGATCTTCTGTATAGCTGACCTGCACCTTTCTTGCCTCTTCGACCATTACACTGTCATAGAGTCCTGCTCCTGCATATCCCGAGAGGTCTTCTCCATTTGAGTCTGAACGGAAGATCAGGCCTCCTCCACTTAATGCAACGCTTTTGCTTGGATATGAAATTATCTTTGGTCCGGGTCTCTTTTTACTCGAACTGAAACCAAGGGCCTTACCCGGATAATTACCCACGAGTGTCTCTCCCAGTCCGGGAACTACTTCAGCATACAGCTCATTGCTGTCGCCGCTCACCGGATCAGACGTATGTATGACAAAAGCATATTCAGCCGTAATAATCTGCTGAACAAGCACAGCCATATAAAGATCATCATCGGCAATGCCCCGGGTCCTCCGGCTGACAACGGCCCTCTCATTCCACTTGGATGCCCAGACTCCCTTTATGCACGTCCACATTTTTTCCCAGTTTTCATGCCAGACAAGACCTTCGTCTTCCATAACGATCCGCAGTGAAGAAACCAGCTCAGGCGGTTCTTTCAGTTCATGCAGCTTCTTTTTTATCTCTTCAAGGGTATCGGAAGACTGATCTTTCTCTGTTCGTAACATATGAATGTGCATAGCTGTTTCTTTATTGATATCAAGGGCAAGCACTTTTTCTGCAACACCAAAGGGGATGGCCACAGATGAAGGAAGGTGGATCCATTCAGGGAGTTGCCCTTTCAGCCTCTTGAGATTTAAAGACTTTCCTCCAACAATATCCTCTTTGAAATCTGATGATGAAACAACATACCCGTGTGCAGGAGAGATATTTACTTTTCCTACATCAGCTTTACCAGCTAATGACTCCGGGATGTTGTCTCCTGTTGACTCATATGTCTCAATATCTCCTGAGGGGTTTATTCTTAAACTGATACGCTCTCCCTTCATTGCCTTTAATCTTTCAAATGTGTCCCTGTCATAACAGGTAGCGAACAGAATGCCTGAATTTCTGGCCCTTATTGCTACATGTGCAACCAGGTCCACCAGGTCAGGCGTGATCACGGCCCGAAGACCTGAGGGCGGTTCTTCATCGCCCCGGACTTTGTCGGCAATAATAATTGTGGGCCTGTCAAATGTTCTGTCCTGCACAGACCGCAGGGATTCCACCACCTCAATCACACCGCTTGCCTGACCCGGACTTATAATCTGCCAGTTGCCGAGGTCGGCTTTTTTGCGAAGCATGGGGTCAAGATGATGGATCAGCAGTGAGAGAATAAAAGACAGCCTTCCCCTCACTATCTCTTCGCTGAAAAGATTGATTGTCCACTTTTCTACATAAAAGGCATCACCGAGGTAGCGTGCATTCTCCTGAAACAATAAGTAATAACGGTCACTCAGATCAGCTATGGCCCTTCCCAGTCTGTCCAGTACAGATTTGGAATGAAGCGCCCGGTCCTGTCCTGTCTGTTCGGCCGCCTTGAGTTTCTTCCAGTGCACAGCACATGTTGAAAGTTCAAAATTACCATAAGAATATATCTGGTTCTCAAGCATAAGACTTATGAATTCAACAAGTTCATCCATGGGGATATGTTCCTGGATGTTCCGCTCCACAATGACCCGCAAATAGTCTTCAAGTGCAAGATCGATATAGATCATCTCCCTGATCCGGTATTTGTCTTTATCATTACCCATCCGTTCATTAAATAATTGTCTCAGTCTTGTTATGGTTCCTGCTATCTTGAGCACAGGGACCGAAGCATCGTGCCTTGCTCGAAAAATGAGATCCAGAAGGTCTCTCATCTCATAATCCATTAAATATCCGGCAGCCTCAGCAGCCCCTTCAAGATCAGTCCCTGCATGGACCGATTTGAGAAGCTTAAGGTAATTCTCAAAATCATAAATGAGCGCGTCTTTCAGATGGGGAATAAAATCAGGGTGGGTAACAATGGGACGCTCAAAACTCTCCAGACGCTGCTTTGTGACGCCTCCAGCCTCAAGCGTTGAATAAAAAAGGTCAAGGTTTCCGTCACTTTTGATAAACTCAAGATATGCCTCGCATATCACAATATCATCCGGCGTGGTGTTGTTGTGCAGCTTCTGGTGCCACTCCTCCATAAAGTGTCCTGCCACCTCCTTGATATGATGGCGGTGCATGATCTGGAGGATCTCATCCCGTATACGCTGGCCTTCGCCGCCCCTGCCCAGAGTGCTCATGATCAGGCTGATCATTTCCCTGTTATCTGGATAATTAATATAAAGATCTGCCAGCTTCAGGGTAAGCCTGTCCTGGGCATGGCTCAGTTCTTTCGGCTTCGTATTATAATTGCGCTGCCAGTCCAGCTGGCGTATAAATGAATAGCGCATCCAGACAAAGAGCAGTGCAAGGCCCTCCTCATCTTTACCGCCCCTGTCCAGGAGGTCATGGCACAGGTTAAAGCGGTGCATCAATGTCCATGAGTTCCGGCCGGTCTCTGCCTGCACAATGTCCCTGGCAATATGTGCATGAGCGGAAGATCCTTTGAACGCGTTTTGCTTCAGAAGTTCAGCAACAGGTATATGTATATTCCGGCCCCTGTTATTCAGCCACCTTTTATCATCAGCAAAGGTCAGAACAAAATGAATCCCCAGGGGAGCATCTTTTTCATTAAATTCCAGTTGTAGCCGGTTCATGTTATCCTGTAACTCAAATGCTGTCTGCACCGCCTTATCATCATATATTGTTGTGTTCGGCGGGAAGATGTGCTCTGGCGGCAATTTCCACTCAAAGGGGTTCTTAAAGGCGCCTCCCCAGTGTAACAGCAGTTTCCCTGAAATATCGGTAATAAAATGAATACGGAACGAATCCTGTTCACGGGTAACAGCAGCAGATATCTCGCCGTCATCATCTATTGTAAACCTCTCCCTGAACAGGACCTCCCCTGACAGGTCCTCTTCCAGGGCCTTGAGCGTATCAGGCCGTTCCTTCTCAGGCATGGGCAGTCTGATATGGTAATTCTTCCCATGATTATTGTCCCATGTGTCTTTATCAGGATAATAAAAGGCAAAGTTTATGAACCGGAAGTCAGAAGATGTATCAATACGTACTGTTATCCGGTTTTCATTACCATGTACTTCAAAGGGGCTCTGGATCGCAGTATCACCAAAGGCGATGCTGCCTGCAGGCCAGAGCAGTTCCGGAGGGATGTTCCACATATTGCTGATTTGTCTGCTCAATCCCCAGTGAAGACGGCAGTTCCCCTGTTTTTCCATATGAATGGACAACTCTATGTGATCATCGGCTTTCTCCATATCAACAAGGAGTTTCACATTATTGCGAATTATAATTTCTTCTGTCGTTATCATGAGATATTAATCAGTATCCTGTTTGTTATGTTAATTTTGGCCTGTTCATACACCCGGGCCGGCATCTCTTCCATATTATACGTATTTTCAGAGGATGTAACTTACTGGTAACTGTAATCTGCCGAAAGGCAGGATGCAGGGGGGCATATGTGTGTATTGCATACTCCCCTAAGACGGCTCAACCTGAATATTCAGAGGATTATCTTTATCAAATGCCCATCGCACCGGATTGCTCATCATATAATCCCTGATTTTATTTAATTCAATATCATTCCGTATCATATGTTCAAAATAGTTTTTTTGCCAGACGGGAATACCCGGTGTGTTGCGGATCATGTTAATCTGCCTGGTTGTTCTGTCTTTAAATGTGGAAATTATTGATCCTATTGTGTGTTTTGGCAAACGCAATACATCATGTGAAGGGATACTGCGGTTCATATTCACAATTACATGAATATGGTTTGGCATTACGATAAAATTATCCACATCAATATGAGTGGCTGCATGTTTATTGTGTCTCCATGCCTGTTCAACAATCATCCCATATTTATTTAATTCCATGTTGCCGCTAATAATTTCACCGAATATAAACCCTCTTAACCACGAGCAGATCGTTATAAAGTACGCCCCTGGTTCGGAAAATTCATATTCGGCTGGATAAACGCAGCGGCAATGATGTTTTTCCGGATCAAATATCAATTCAGCATGTCCCCTGTTACACTGCTTTGCCGGATTATATCATAAAGAACATAAGATATTTCCAGCGTTTGTCAGGACTTTTGAGGTTTTTTCAGAATTTCAAGTTAAAATTCCAGTTATCGGCTATAATATGTGCCGCCTGTCAGTTATTCAGGCAATATAAAAAATAAATGCATAAAGGAGTTAACAATGGCAGAAGCAAAAGGATTGAGTAAACCGGTAAAGCTGAAAAGGGAGCTCTCAGAGTTTCTCGGAGCAACTGAACTTCCCAGAACTGAAATCACAAAAAAATTATGGGACTATATAAAAGCGAATAAACTTCAGACAAAGACCGAAAATGGACAGCCTGAGAATGCAGGCAAGTTCATCGTGGCTGATGCAAAATTGCTCCCCATATTCAAGAACACCAAGTCTACAAGCAAATCAGGCAAGGTCACTGACTTTACAAATCTGCAGGAAGGCCAGACAATCAACATGATGCAGATGGCCGCTGTTGTCGGCGCAAACATAGAATAGGCTTATCACACAGGCCTGTATATGAAATATGCAGGCCTGATACCATCTGCGCCTCACTAAATTCTGACGTTTAGACATAACACAATATGTTTATGGATAAACTCATACTGCTTATGGATGGAAGCGTAAATCCCCAATCACATACCGGCTATGGGGCGTACCTCGCTGTGTCTGAATTCCCCCTTTCAATGGATTCGCTGAAAGAGCGGGTGAAGGTGAAACGGTTTACGCATACGTCTTCTACGAAACTGGAGCTGCAGACGCTCTTATGGGCCTTCAGGGAAATACAATCATCGGATATAAAAGTGATTGTGTATACAGATTCTCAAAACATCATGGGATTACAGGGAAGACGTGAACGGTTTGAGAAGAATAATTTTCGATCGAAGAAGAACAGGCGTATCAAGAATCATGAGCTGTATCAGGAATTTTACAATATAACTGATCAGTTAAAATGTTCATTCGTGAAGGTACGTGGACATCAGGTATCGAACCATAAAAATAATATAGACAGGCTATTTACCCTTGTGGACAGAGCTTCAAGGAATGCGTTGCGGGAAGAAAACCGATGAGCTGTTGCTGTCAGCATGAATCATTGATAGAATTACAGATATATTATGGATAGTACTTCATCATTCATGTGGATGGGGGTTGGTTCACTATGAGAAAACTGGCTGTTAGAGTTATTCTGTCAATTCTGATGATACCTTTATTTCCCCCACACGTCTCGTCTTCCGGCTTTGCACTGTACAACCATAGTTCTGCATCCATAGCCCAGGGCGGTGCTGTTATTGCCCATAATGATGACTCCTCTGCGGTTTTTTTCAACCCTGCGCTTATGAATAAACTGGAGCCCCGGGTCAAGCTCGGCATAAATTATCTCAACAACTCCGTTGAATTCCAGAGTGACGCAACGGGTAAAACATTCAAACAGAAGGACACTTCCCATTTTATCCCTACAGTATTTGCCATTCACAGGATCAGCGACAGAATATCTGCAGGACTCGGGATATTTTCACAGTTCGGTCTTTCATCAACCTGGGATGATGCATGGGAGGGCAGATATCTGGCCACTCATTCTGAATTAAAAACAATCACCGTTAACCCTGCTGTTTCCTTCAGGGTAACTCCGCAGGTCTTTATTGCCGGAGGAGCAAGTATTTCAATGCTTGATGCTGAGTTGAACAGGATGTTACCCATTAACCCGGCTGATCCTGCTCTTGATATCAGTCAGAAACTCACCGGAGATGATACAGTTTTTGGATACAATGCCGGTCTCCTTGTTGATATGACGGAGGATGTCTCTATCGGTATTTCATATCGCAGCAAAATGAAGACAACATTTAAGGGAGAAGTGGTGCATCAGATTCCTGCAGTTGTTCAATCATTGCCGCAGGCAGCACTGTTTCCGGATACATCAGCCAGGACTTCAGTACATCTTCCTCCACAGGCCTTTGCCGGAATTGCATGCAGGGGTATTGATTCATTCGTACTGGAAGTATCAGTAAGATGGGAAGGATGGTCCGCATATGACGAACTGAGGATTCTCCTGGATGATCCGATAGCCGCTAAATCAACGGTCACGCTTTCAAGGAAATGGGAGGACGTTTATCCTGTAAGTGTTGGCTCACAGTACCGGGTAAATGATATGTTTGATATACATGCCGGTTACACCTATGATCCAAACCCGGTACCGGACGACACATTTGAACCTTCCTTACCTGACAGTGACGGACACATTTTCTCACTGGGCACTGACATAAAATTTCGTAATTTCGAGGTGGGACTGCTCTATGCTTACAAAACATATGCTGATAGAGAGAAGAACAATGCGCAGGATGACGATCCCGACGATGGTAATGTAAATCCCCTGACCAGTGTGAACGGAACATACAAAAGCAGCGTCCACATGATGGGTGTAGATGTTGCGTATGTTTTTTAGTGTAAACACCTCTGCGTGAATCTTGTCGATTTCAATCCCATTACCCCTTACTTGTCTTTTCTTTTTCCCCATAATCCATAACCTGTCTTTTAACCTTTTATTTAAATTGCATAATCCTGCTCAATTTGATATACAAAGAGAAAGATCTTTTATAACTATCAATTAGGAGGCATTATGAAAAAAATATTATTATTAACCGCAGCGCTTACTGCCTTTTTGTTTATACATTCATTTGCTCATGATAAAGCACTCCCATCACCTAACGGAATCAATCTGCCCGACGGTTATAAGGACTGGCCTGTTATCAGTGTGTCGCACAGGGATGATAATAATACACTGAGGACCATCCTCGGTAATGACATTGCAATAAAGGCTGCAAGAACGGGAAAGACCAATCCCTGGCCTGACGGTTCAATAATCGGGAAGCTCGTCTGGAAAGACACCAATCATGAACAATGGCAAAAAGCTATTGTACCGGGCGATTTTGTTCATGCAGAATTCATGGTTAAGGATGCAAAAAAATATGCATCAACAGGCGGATGGGGATTTGCAAGATGGAAGGGTATGGACCAAAAACCCTATGGCGACGATGCATCATTTGTCCGGGAATGTTTTGGCTGTCACACTCCTGTAAAAGATAATGATTATGTGTTCACCCGTCCTTCTTTAATGCCGTAAATCATATCATTATTTAAGAGCACGGGCACCGTGCCCCTACACAAATAACTTGTAATCAATATCAGGGAAAATATTGTCCATGTGTTCAATGGCAGAAAGGTATTTTTCTTTAATGTCTTTTTTTGAAATCGCGTTTGCCAGATAGTGAAATCTCGCTACGTGGTCCTTTACCCTTCGTTCAGCATACTCAACAGATGTTCCGCCATTTATAATAAAAGGCCAGTCTGAGCTCTGTACCAGCAACAGCTCACGCATGCACTGGTTCAGTGCGCGTCTGGTCAGTGCCGCTACCCTGCCCTTTCCATGATTTACTGCAAGCTTCTCCATTCTGTGAGCACATTCATGAAGCTGTGGATATATCCACTCAGTCTTACTGTTTAACCATGTCTGAAAGTATCCCTTATGACCCCAGGTAGATGAAGCGGGTATACTGGTCTGATGCACAGGATGGCGTTCCAGGTATGCTGAAGGTGTTATGAGCTCAAGCACGTCCTGGTCATACGCAGCCTTGCGGATTACATAGTCAAGCCACTGCGGGCCCTCAAACCACCAGTGCCCTAAGAGCTCCGCATCAAATGGAGCGACAACAACAGGGCTGGTCTCCATGGCAGATGCAAGGTATTCAATGTGGGCAACGCGCTTATGCAGAAAATCTCCGGCATGCTGTGCAGCACGCTCTTTCGCCACATCGGGATTATAGTATTCCTTCCAGCCTGATGGTCCGGTTATCCTGTGGTACTTGATGCCCGTATCAACACGGATGTCCCCGGAAATGTAGGGGTGAATATAATCATGGTCGAGGTCATATCCGATATCCCGGTAAAACTCCCGGTAATCAGGATCACCCGGGTATCCCTCTCTTGCGGACCAGACCTGTTTTGTACTTGCCCTGTCGCGACCGAATGCAGCTATCCCTGACGGAGTAACGATCGGTGCATGTACCCCGTAAAAAGGAGATACGCCTGCATTCTCAACACCGCGTGCTTCCATAAAAAAATAAGTTATGCCCTCTTTGCAGAGAATGTCATCAAGGTCCCTGCTGTAAGCGCATTCAGGCAGCCACATGCCACCGGGCCTGAAACCGAACACGCTTTCAACATAATCAAGCCCGTTTCTTATCTGGGCATTAACTGCCTTTGGCTGTGATGAGATAAGAGGGAGTATGGCATGAGTTGAAGACGAGGTGATAAGTTCAACAACACCTTTTTTATGTAAATCAAGAAATGCCCGGGAGATTCTTTTTTTGTATTTTTTTGAAAATATCTCCCGCGCCTCTTTAAAAAGTGTGTTATACATAGTAGCAAGGTATTGAAGGTGGGGATCACCGGATGTTCTGTCGATCTCTTTTTTACTCAGCCTGATAAGTCCTGTCAGATGGGTCTCGTACCTCTGCTGAAGCAGTTCATCTTCCATCATCGCAAGAAGGGATGGTGATATGGATAAGGTGGTCCTGAAAGGTACTTTTTCTTTGACCAGCCGGTCAAAGAATTTTATAAGAGGCAGGTAGGTCTCTGTCATAGCCTCAAAAAACCACCTCTCTTCAAGAAATGCTTCATACTCCGGATGACGCACGTAGGGAAGGTGCGCATGAAGGACAAAAGCGAGATATCCCTTAGCCACGTGTGTCCCCCCGGTGTTTATTCAGCACGATCTCATAGTACATGTAATGCTGTGCGGCAATACTTTCCATGGACGGTGACCGGCCGGCACTCGTCCGTGCTGCAGAAATCATCATGCTGTCCTTCAGGGGATTGTGCAGCAGTTCCTGGATCCCCCATACAATCGAGCCGGGATTATCAAAGGTAAGCAGCCCGTTTTTTCCATGATCAATACTGTTCACACCTGACTGGTGTGTTGCAAGCACAGGTTTGCCGTGGTCCATGGCCATCTGCGCAAGCCCCTCACCCTGCCATGACCTTGCAGGGATGACGACAAAGTCTGATGTCATAAGAACGGCCTCAAAGGCCTTTTCGGACAGATGCCCCGGGAAACGGCACCTGTGGCTCACCCCCATATGATGTGCCCTTGCCTCAATCTCACCCTTGAGAGGTCCTTCACCGGCAAAGATAAAATATGATTCCCTGTGGTTCCGGCAGACCGTGGGAAGTGCATCCAGCATAAGGTCTGCTCCTGCAGCATGTGACATCTCACCGGAAAAAAGCACAACGCTGCTCTCACCGGGAATACCAAACCACTGTCTCGCCTCTGAAGAGAAACGGGACTGGTCAGCATGCGTATCACTCATGACATCAGGGATGATAACGACTTTTTCGGGCGGCGCATTGTATCGTCCGGTTACCTGCTCATAGGTAGCAGAGCGGGGAACAATTACAAGGTCTGCTTCCTTGACCGATTTTTTTTCGATTGAACAGATCTTCCTTGAAAGGACTGTCAATTTACCGGATGTCGTTCTTTGATACTCTGTGGAATGGAGAGAAAGGATCAAAGGCAGTTTTAATTTTTTCCTGGCATGTATTCCCGGCTGCGATGAATACCAGTCATGGCAATGGACCAGGTGAAAGGCTGTTTTATTGTGCGTCTGCTCAATGTCTTTGTAAATGGTTTGTGAAACCCTGTCGATTGATGTAAATATGGACGTATCTGACACATCTAATGCATCTTTTTTGTTCTGCGTAAATACAGTTGCCCTGCTGTCAAATAGTTTCAATCCCTCAGACATGTTCATGATAAACGTGCCGATAGAACTCTCTTCTAATGTCTCTCCATGAACATGTATGTTCACAACAGCGGCCTTAAGGGCTTCAGTTCTTCTTAACGTTGAAAGCTCACTGTTCATCCTCTCGTACACAGGGGCATCAAAGATATTCTCAACCGTAAAGTTCCTGTTTATCATCCCCCTGATAAACATGCCCGCAGTATTGTAAACGCCCGATGGCCGGTCACGGTCAAAAAATACTGCTTCAGACCGGGCAACAGCATGAAATGAACTCCTGTGTGTAAATCCAACCTCTGCAAGATAATGCCTGGCAGTGTTCTCTATGATGAATGAGTAGTGTCCTTCATGGCTTTTTACCATCAGGTCAAAATGAGTATGTGAGTTGGCACCATCAAACATAATATCCGTGACGTCATGAATACGCACAACCGGACGTGTCTTTTCTGCGGATATCTTCTGCTTCTTAATGAATGCATTTATTGTCCTTTCCCGGACATGCCAGTGAACATGCCCCTGTCCGGGAGTGATCATAAGAAGGGAAATATAATCAGAAGAATGTGATACAGGATAGTGCTGACCCACCTCCCATGCGATCTCCCTTAAGCGGGACTGAGAGGGCGCTGCCTTTTTCTTTTTTACCGCCACATGGTCCTCCTGAGACAATTCATTTGAGGTTTGATAGGCAATTTTATCATACTCGGTAAAGTCATGCACTGAACAGGTACATGTACCCGCAGTAGCATGCAATGATATTATTTTCCTCTCATTCTGTCCCTGTTTAAGAATATCGTATCTAAGCTGGAGTATGAGATTTAATCATGCGATCTGGTATAGAATATTTCCATTATAAGAGTATATACAGAGGGATTACATGAACCGGCATATATGTATACATGGACATTTTTATCAGCCGCCAAGGGAAAACCCATGGCTGGAGATGATTGAGACCCAGGAGTCTGCCTATCCCTACCATGACTGGAATGAGCGTATAAACGCAGAATGCTATGAGCCGAACTCTGTCACCCGGATTCAGGACAGGGAAGGCAGGATCAACCAGATCGTCAATAACTATGAAAAAATAAGTTTCAATTTCGGTCCCACTCTTCTCGGCTGGATCGAGGAATACGCCCCCCGGGTATATGCTGCCATTCTTGAAGCTGATAAAATAAGTATTGAGAAGTTCGGCGGCCATGGGAATGCCATAGCCCAGGCCTATAACCACATGATCATGCCGCTTGCAAACAGGCATGATAAAATCACCCAGGTCATCTGGGGAATCTCTGATTTTAAAAAAAGATTTGACAGGCTGCCTGAGGGAATGTGGCTGCCTGAGACAGCTGTTGACCTTGATACCCTGAGGATCCTCCACGATCATGGCGTAAAATATACGATACTCGCACCCCGGCAGGCAAGAAAATTCAGAGACATCGGGCATGACCAGTGGACTGATGTCTCTGACGGATCAATAGATACAACCCGTCCCTACAAGGTAACGCTGCCTTCAGGCGGTTTTATAAGCGTGTTTTTTTATGACGGCGGACTTTCCCATAACATCGCCTTCGGTGATACACTTAACAAGGGGGAAGACCTTGCAGACAGACTGCTCAGGGCATCCGGTGGCAAAAAGGAGACTCCCCATCTGGTCCATGTTGCTACTGATGGTGAGACCTTTGGCCATCATCACAAGTTCGGTGAAATGGCCCTTGCATACTGCCTTGACCATATTGAATCAAATAAGCTTGCAAAGGTCACCAACTATGCCGAATATCTTGAATCATTTCCTCCTGCTCATGACGTCGAGATCTTTGAAAACTCTTCATGGAGCTGCGTGCACGGTATTGAACGGTGGAAGAACAACTGCGGATGTAATTCAGGGGGCAATCCCGGATGGACGCAGGCATGGAGACGGCCTCTCAGAAACGCAATGGACTGGTTAAGGGATTCACTTATTTCCATGTATGAACAGGAGTCCTCCCCATTGTTCAGAAATCCCTGGGACGCACGAAATGGATACATCGAGGTCATTCTTGACCGGTCTCCCGAAACTATTGAAACGTTTTTGAGTGTTCATGCAAGCAGGGACCTTTCAAAGGAAGACAAGGTCAGGGCCCTTAAGCTTCTGGAGATGCAGAAAAATACCATGCTCATGTACACGAGCTGCGGCTGGTTTTTTGACGAGGTTTCAGGCGTTGAAAATATCCAGATCATGCAGTATGCATCCAGGGCCATTCAGTATGCTGCAGAACTTCAGGGCACATCTCTTGAGCAGCAATACACAGACCTGTTAAAAGAGGCCCCCTCCAATAAATTTGAACACGCTGCCGCGGCATATGATACATATGTAAAGCCGGCGCAGTGCGACCTGTTAAGAGTAGCTGCCCACTACTGTATTTCATCAATTTTTGAGGATTACAGTTCAGAAACCAGGATATGCTGTTACACATCAAAGAGTGATTTTTATGACCAGCTTGAAGCAGGAAAAATGAAGTTTGCCGTCGGACAGACACATATAAGGTCTGACATAACCTGGGAAGAACGGAACATAAGCTTTGCTGTTCTCCATTTTGGGGATCATAATATAAACGCAGGAGTCAGGGACTTTATCAGCAACGAGCAACTGAAGGAAATGAAGAAGGAATTAAAGGCCTCATTTTCCCAGGGCAATATCCCTGAACTCGTCAGGCTCATGGACAAGTATTTTGAACAAAAAATGTATGCGTTATGGCATCTCTTTAAGGATGAACAGAAAAAGGTTCTGGACCAGATACTTGAGCTCACATATGAAGGAGTTGAGACTGCTTACCGCCAGATTTATGAAAACAACATCACCATCATGAATTTTTATGAAAACCTCAGGCACCAGATACCGCGGCCATTTGTGGCTGCTGCCGAGTATATCATCAATACTGATCTGAAGAAAATGTTTGAAGAAGAGACATTTGACAAGGTCCGTCTTAATCGTCTCATCGATGAGATCAGCAGATGGTCTATCAGAATTGACAGCACCACCATGGGCTTCAAGGTCGGGGAATGGATAAATACAAAGATGGAGCACTTCAGGGACGAACCGAACAAGACCGTCCTGCCCGAGAGGATCAATGATGCGCTGGAAACCCTGGAGCCGTTATCTTTGTCACTGAATTTATGGAAGGCACAGAACATCTACTTTTCGATCAGCCAGGACTTTTTCAGAGTGATGAAGAACAGGGAAGATAATGGGGATGACTATGCGAAAAAGTGGGTACAATGCTTTTTGAAACTCGGCATTAATCTGCATGTAACGGTTTAGGAGGATATGTGATAAAAAGGGGCAGCGGCATTCTTCTTCATATAACTTCATTACCATCTCCGTATGGGATTGGTGATATGGGACCGGATGCCTACCGGTTTGTTGACTTCCTGGCCGAAGCCGCTCAGAGCTTCTGGCAGATACTCCCGTTAAACAGGACAAGTGCTGACTATGGTAATTCACCGTACAGCAGTGTCTCTGCCTTTGCAGGTAATCCCCTGCTGATCAGCCCTGACAGACTGGTTAAAACCGGGTTCCTCGATAAGGATGATATAAAAAAACCTCCTGGCCTATCGGTCGAGAGGGTCTCTTATAAAAAAGTGTCTGCATACAAGGAATTACTGCTTGAGCGGGCATTTGAGAAAATCCGAAACGAACTGGCAGTGCATCAGGATTTTCAGCGTTTCTGCACTGACAACGCATACTGGCTTGAAGACTTCAGCCTTTTTATGTCCATCAAGGAAAATAACAAAGGAGCGGAATGGGGAGACTGGCCTGAAGATCTCAGGGACAGGAATAAAGAGGCATTAATGGAATGTCAAAGTACATTCAGTGCCGGTATATTGAAAGAAAAATTTCTTCAGTTTCTGTTTTTAAACCAGTGGAAGGCATTGAAACATTATTGTGAGAGTAAGAACATACAGATTATCGGAGACATCCCCATTTATGTTAATTATGACAGCGCAGATGTGTGGGCTCACCCTGACATATTCAGTCTTGATACCTCCAGAAAACCTGATCATGTTGCAGGGGTGCCACCCGATTACTTCAGCGCAACAGGACAGTTATGGGGTCATCCGGTGTATAAGTGGGACGTCATCAGACAGTCAGGGTATGCATGGTGGATAGAGAGAATACGTCATAATTATGATCTTTTTCACGTGTTCAGGCTGGACCATTTCAGGGGATTTGTGGGGTACTGGCAGGTACATTCATCAGAAGATACCGCCATAAACGGTAAATGGGTGCCGGCGCCTGCAGATGATTTTTTCAATACCCTTTTAAAACATGTACCGGCCGGCGCTATCATTGCCGAGGACCTTGGGATCATCACTGATGATGTGCGGGCAATTATAAGCAGGTT
>CAMYJJ010000016.1 GCA_947258735.1 Thermodesulfovibrionia bacterium
CATCATAACCGCCAGTAAAACTGTCCCGATGAAATACCTCATTTCAACGCTCCTTCTTTTTTTAACACTGCGAATTGAAAATCAGGGAACCCTGCCAGCCCGGCTGTCTTCATAATGCTGCTTATGGTCTTGAAGGGAATGTGCTTATCACAGAAAAAAAGGATGTGATTTCCTTTTCTTCCATTTTCCATTGCCCTGTCCATCTGCTCACGGTAGAACATCAATTTCCTGTACAGCTCAGAATCTTTCAGTCTGTTCTGTTTCAGCCCTTGTACCCTTCCGTTTTCCAGCTTCGCAATGAGCGTGTCATTGAGTTTCAGGTTCTCTTTTGACAAAACCATTTTAATCGTTTCGTTGTAGTCCATCTTTGCCGTTGATTGAGGCAGGTCCAGCTCTTTATCAAGGTTCATTGTCTCGGGTTTTTCTGAGAACGAAAAAAGCAGGAATATTAACACAATGGTAAACATGTCCATCATGGCCGTGATCTGAAGCTTTGGTGTTACAAACTTTCCGGTATGCTTTTTCTTTTTTCCAAGAGCCATTCAGTTTTCTCCTACCCTACCCTTCCCGAAAGGACCACATTAGGGAATAAAGCAGGACTGTTTTGTGAGTAGCGCGCAGCATCCATTGCCTGAATAATTGTATCGTAGACAACGTCCCTGTCCGGTACAATAATGACTGTGTCACTTTTGGGATAGGTTTGCTTGATTTTCTGAAGAACGGCCGTCATCTGATCAAACCGGTACTCCCGCTGTTTTTTGTTCTTAATCTGATATTCCAGCTTCTTTAGATCTTCATAAAGAACTGCATCTGAATTTGCAGAGAGCTGTATCATGTTTTTCTTTATCTCTGCGATGACCGTCACTTTTATATCTTGCACCTTGTCATCACTGACCATTGCTTCTCCCTGAACGGGAGCTGATGTATTAATGGCTTTGAGATGAAAAAAAGAGGCAGACATAAGCAAAAATGGTATGAGGACCAGAAACATGTTCATGATCGGCACCATATTTACTTCAACGTCTTCTTCCGAATGCCGTTTACGCCGCGTTAATCTTGGCATAGTTTTTATCCCTTCTTTTTAAAGAGGAAAGAGCGTTAAAGAGCCTGAGCGCCTTTTCTTCAAACTGCTCGATAAGGTGATCACCCCTGTTGTTCAGAACGTAATAGCCGATGAGACAGGGGATCGCCACAATGAGGCCAAAGGCGGTCGTGAACATTGCCACAGATATTCCGTGGGCGAGTATCTCCTGCTTGGCTGCAGCATTGGCATTGCTTACGCCCTGGAAGGCGGTGATCAGTCCCACAATTGTGCCGAGGAGCCCCAGCAGGGTAGCAATGTTTGCAAACAGGGTCAGATAGTTTATTCCGGCTTTGACCCTGGGTATTTCTTTCATGATGTTTTCCTCCAGGGTCATCTCGATCTCCTTGTCTCTTTTGTCTGACTTGAGCAGACCGGCCTTGAGAATTCTTCCCAGAGGGTGTTTTTCAATTTTTGAACACTCTTCAAGAGCGCCGTGGTAGTTAAACCTCTCAAGCAGAGTAATGATCTTCTGAAATGACTTATCAAAATTAATCTTGAGTCTCAGGAAGAGGAAGCTTGCCCTCTCGAGAAATAAAGCCAGTGCAACAATGGACAGGGCCAGAATGATGTACATGAAAAACCCTCCGCTCTGAAATAATGAAACCATGAATTGCCTCCTTTTAATTTGATCTGTTACATGTCATCGCCATCAAGACGGTTTGTGTTCAAATCGATTCTAAGAATTTACAGTCATTTCTGATTTGTCGATGTGATTAAAATCACCGACTAATCAGAAATATAAAAATCATGGAGGGATGTTATTGATTAAATGAAGTTATTTTTATTGTGTGGATTTCTGTTCCTGATACGTAATAACACGTTTTGGTCATGATGCTCGGGCAGGTTGATATAAAGATGAGATCCGTTATAATGAAAAAGAACTTTGGCGTGATGAAGTGCAAAAATGATTAAGGAGACAGGATAAGTGGCAAAACCGTGGCATACCATTGGCAGTGAGGATACCGCTGATGGCCGCCTTGAACTTCGACAGAGAAACGGTTCTGATTTCCTCATAACCATTGACAATCGTGTGTTGATGAACTCCCGTGCCAACAGGTCCGAGATATTGCTTTCGAAACTGGCCTGTGATTGCATAAACAACAAGAAAGATCCCAGGGTACTCATGGGAGGACTTGGAATGGGATGGACTCTGAAGGCGGCACTGGATGAACTTCCCGCTCATGCCCTGGTCGTTGTTGCTGAGATTAACCCTGTCGTCGTCAGATGGTGCCGCGGTCCTCTGGCTGCCCTTACCAGTGATGCATTGAATGACCCCCGGGTTACTCTTGAGGTTGCGGATGTTGCATCAATAATCCAAAATTGTGCAATGAATGGCAGAGACAATCGGTTTGATGCCATTATTCTTGATCTCTATGAAGGACCTTATGAGGCTGCCAAAGAACGAGGTGAATATGTATATGGTGATACTGCCCTGAAAATGAGCAGTTCAGCCCTTATGCCCGGAGGTGTGTTCGCTGTCTGGTCCGAAGACCCGGACAAGGCCTTTGAGCAACGTCTCGTCCATGCCGGATTTTCCTTTAAATGCCATCGGCCGGTCAGGGGAAACAGGCATGCTGTATACATCGCAAAGAAAGAATAATGCGATCCCGGTCAAGCCGGAATGACATCACAATCAGATCCACAAAAAGATTAGACTTTAAATCAATATGATATACTGTACATCATGTTTTATCATCAGCTCTGAAACTCTGAATACGTCATCTGTCAACGCAGCATGTTATATGGATTATGAAAGGGAGATTATCTACTATGGATAAAAATAAAATTATCAATGGATGTATTAAAGTAGAAAAATCTGTTGCATCTGTTTATAAAAAATTGATGGTAAAGTTCCCTGACAGGAAAGATTTCTGGAATGACCTTTTTGACGATGAAATAAGTCACCTGTCCTTTTTAAATGATGTTAAGTCTCTCGGGCTCGTTGATGAAATACAAAAAATGGATGCATCACCCCCGACAGCAGTCATAAACAAAACAGTGAAGATGGCCGATGATGTTTGTGAAAAAATTAAATCGGATTCAATTTCTTTCAAAAGAGCCCTTTCAATGGTCTTGAAACTTGAGGAATCAATGGTGGAAACGTATACAAATAAAATAATTGCTGATCTGGTCTCCTGTGAAGATGAACCGTCTTACCAGAAAATGCTGGCAGATGAGAAAAAACACATTAATAAGATTAAGAAAATGATGAAGTGATAAAATGCAGGATTGAACCCTTTTTTATAATTATGAATTTCGTTTCATTATTCCCCTGCCGCTGCCGAAAGGCTCTGTGATTGAACAAAGCCTGTTTGTTTAACGTTTGCATACCTGAGATAGGGGATGATAACGTCGTTCTTATTGCCGCCGGTTCCATCATATGTGACAGATACTATGGGAGTTCCCGTATTCTTTTCTATTTTTTTTGCCATTGCCTCGGTAACCAGAGAGGGACAACAGAATGCCGGGCTTGTCTGCACAAAGAGTGATACATCAGGATAGTGCTTTTTTAAATAATATATCTTCAATATATTGTCCATTGATTCGCCGGTATTTTCTACCCTGATGTTGTATTCCGAGAGGATCTTCTCCGGCGAGTCGTTGTATTCAAGGTCAGGTTCCATCAAAATCCGCTCAAAGTATTTATAATATGTCCTCTCCATTATGGTTGCGGTGGCAAAAAATGTTTTTGTAGAAAGAAGATTCAGGTATCGTCCTTCAACAAACCATTTCCTGAAATATTGTCCGGATATCATCTTAAGAAAAGAGCTGAAGGGGGTCGTAATGACTTCGCCGCCATTGTCTTCAATAAAATGTACCAGGTCCTGATTCATCACTTCATTGTCCCGAGCATACAAATCACCGAATATTGCTATCTTCGGCCTTTGTTCGTACGTTGTTTCAATGCCTTCAAAGTACGATACAACTTCGTCAACAGCAGAGTCCTTTGACCTGTTTCCATGAAAGGCTTCTGAAAGGAGATTAATACTCTTTTTAATTATCCTGTCGGTTGTTCCCTTTTCCTTTTCGTACGGCCGTATCCTGCAGCCCATTTTTCTGACAAGCCCTCCGAACATATATGCTAAATATGAGTTCACAGGGAGTTTTAATGAAAGATCTATAAATGACATACCGCCTGTATAGACGCTGGCGGCTGACATGCCATGCCCGTAGGATTGAAAAATATTTTTTATGTGATGAGGAAACATCTTCAGATTACAGGCCAGGGTAGTGAACATTGTCCAGAGCACGGTTTTCCCGGGGTCAAGATCATGTTTTTCCACATAATCAATAAATTCCTGGGCAATGATATTAAGAGGGATACATTCACCGCTGTTGTGGCGCAGACTTTTCTGAATACTGGTATGGGTTTCCTCTAAAAGCCGCGCATCGATCCCTTCACTCCGGAGATTGGCGATTATCAGCGGCAGGCTGAGATTGTCCCAGTTCGGAATGATAAGTGTTTTGTCAGATAACTGTCTTTCTCTATTGGGCATGAGAGACGGTGCATATGTAACAGGTTTTTTTGATCTCTCTGTCAAAAGAGATACACGGTGATTTCTAAAAGACCGGATCGCAGCTTCAATCCTGGTTTCATATCCTACATTGGAGGAATGTTCATCTAATTGAAGAATCAGGTAGGGCTTTTCATGTGATTCCATCAGTTTTTTAAAATACTCTACAGCAAAAGAATCAGGCGAGCATTTAAATGACGTCACAAAAACAGGATATGCTCCTGAAGAACGGGCTACTGCTTCGGCTGATTTAAGCATTTCCGATGCATAATGCCAGGGCAGCTCATTACAGAGCGGCTCGATTGAGATAACATCTTCCCTGGTATATGAAAGCATGTCCTGATAAAAGGTCTTCACGCCCTGTGATGCAAATATTGCGGGAATGCCGCTGTTCATGGAATTGGAAAGGATTGAATAAGGTCTGCCGATAAATACAACATGAATGTCATCAATGCCGGCTGATTCTTTCCTGTACATTTCTTTTAACTTCTTTGAATATGCATCCTTGAATTCAAGAGACCTGTCATATGCAGAGGAGACATCAAAATAACTGATATTATGGTTTATAATCGGCTTCAGTGTGTTGTAGAGCTGCATTTTTGTATATATAGAATTATATAAGTAGTTAACAAGGGGCATGAGAAACCTGTTTTCACTGTCCCGTGAATTAATGTGAGAAACAAGTGAAGATGAAAATTGCGTATAGTAACAAAACTGGCGACGTATCTTTTTTTCCTCAGACTTCTTTTCGAGATAAAAAGGCAAAAATACATAATCCGTCCTCTCAAGAAGATATGTTACGTGGCCATGCAGGGCGGTCATGGGCGCGCAGAATTCAGCGCCGGCCATACGCTTTCCCTCTTTTACCGCTTCAGTGAAAGATTCACTGGATATGGTTTTTATTGACAGCTGATCAAAAAAATATTTCCACATGGGTATATCTTCATACAAATGAAGTGATGCAGGAATGCCAACAGTGACAAATTCTTCTGACGGTTTAAATGAAAGAATGTTCTTCCTTTCTTTCATCAAATCAAAACCGGACAGATTATTGTTAATATATTTTCTGGTGTCATAATCCCTTCCGCACAGAAACCCGTAAGCAACACGTTCACCTTCAATTTCAGCGATGGTTATCTTGCAGTGATTGGTGCATATATCGCATACTTCAGACTTGATCGGGATCTCTTTTTTGTAAAGCTGTATTCCCTTGAATGCACTTTCTTTTACTCCCTGTTCCCGAAGCATGAGCGCGACCCCGAGCGCTCCTGTAAGATGACAATACCTCGAGACATGTATCGGTTTTTCCAGTCTTTGTTCAAAGGCGGCGATAAGGGCCTTGTTCTTTGCTGTTGCTCCCTGAAAACATATTGTATTTCCTATGCTGTTTTCGATTGCAACCTTGCTCAGGTAGTTCTCCCTGATGGAGTGAAGCACTGAAGCAAGGACTTCATCAACTGAATATCCCTCACTTAAATAATGATTCATGTCCCTTTCCATAAACACGGTGCATCTGTCACTTGCGATGGGAGCTCTTCTGCCTTCAGCCCTTGAGGAATACTCATGTAAAGAACAGTTCAGTTTCAGGGCCTGCTCTTCTATAAAACTCCCGGTCCCGGCAGCACACACATTGTTCATGGCAGAGAATGTGACCATCCCTTTTCTCAATGTGGTAAATTTTGAGTCCTGACCCCCGATTTCCAGTATGGTATCCACATCCGGATTCAGTTCAAAGGCTGCACGGGCATGAGCGGTAATTTCATCGATGATCATGTCAGCTCCCATGATCTTACCGGTAAACTTTCTCCCGGCGCCTGTAGTACCGGCCCCGATAATCCGCAGGTCTAATTTATTTTTATGAATAACATCATGAATGGATGCAAACAATTTCTGGACTGCATGCACAGGCCTTCCGGCGGTCCTTGTATAAAATCCGGCAAGAACAGACCTGTCTCTGTTCATTAATACCGCCTTTGTGCTTGTTGATCCAATGTCAATGCCAAGGTATACTTCATATCGTCCGGAAGGAATGAGTTGATCGTATATGTCAACCTCAACAGGGTACAGGTCCTCAGGACCAAATGCTCTATATGAATATTGCTGAACACTCTCGAAATCAGGATAATCAGAGAGCGTAAGTCGGAGAGGCTCATAATAATTCTTCTTTTCCAATGGATTATCAATGAGTATAGTATCTGTCGACATAATCGCTGACTTATGAAGCTGGTGCATTTCGTCCATAAGATTCAGGGCTGAGCCGACGGCACCGTAGTGCCATGACATTTCATCTGCAATAATATTCATACCGGTTATTGACTGTATATGTCTGGCTACCGCCCTGTTTCTGGAAACGCCGCCGGTAAATAGCATGGGGGGATGCGGATGTTCACCTTTCATGAGCGTATCCACTATGTTTTTTGCCAATCCGTAACAGAGCCCATCACAGATCTCCTCTAGCGAGTACCCTTCCTGCTGCGCATGAACCAGATCTGTTTTTGCAAATACAGCGCACCGAGTAGCGATTTTTGGTATGACCCCTTTATTATTGAAGGCATGTTCGCTCAACTCCTCAATCCCGCTTAAGTTCAGTCGTTTGGCCTGCTGGTCAAGAAAGCTGCCCGTTCCTGCTGCGCAGAGGGTATTTGATTTAAAATTAAGATAATTGCCTTCCTCATCAAAACTGATTAAACCGAATCTTTCGCCTCCGACTATTAATATGGCGCCTGCCTTTTCATGAAAATGCCGAGCAGCGGTAATAATTGAAATCCGGTTATCATACTGCTTGTTTATTTTTATAATTGATGGGGTTGAAGAGGTGGATGCTATACCGCAGACCCGGGAAAGATCAAATGCATCAAGGGCATTCTTAAGGTTTTCCATGATCTTTCCATGATGGAATGCATATGCGGTTTTTACAACTTCTTTCCCTGGATTGATCTCGACAATTGATATGGAAACTGATCCGATATCTATACCGAGAATGTTTGAATTGTCCTGCTCAGACATGTCAACACCTCATCTCATCCCCCTTCCCAGGAAGGGTTTGGCCTTGTCCGGATTACACGATACTATATCATTACCATTTATTGCATTCCCTGTCCATTGATAAATACTCATATATATATAACGACCTGAAAAGAAGCACTGACCGCAGGAGTAAAATTAACTCTGAAACGTACTCTGCTGATGATATGTTTTCAGTGACCGGAAGCTTACCAGTTTTGCCTGTTTCTCATCCCAGAGGTTAAGCCATGGAGTTTTAAGGCTTTTGCATATAGTCACCGGAATGATATCCTGCAGTGCCGGTGTTTCTCTGTAGCATTGCTGCAGGTTGTAATTGGGTATGCGGGGTCGTACGTGGTGGATATGATGCAGGCCGATATTGCCGGTAATCCATTTCAGTATCTGGGGCAATTTATAATATGAGCAGCCTTCAAGAGACGCCCTCATCTGGTCCCAGTCTTCATGACGGGCCCAGTATACCCCTTCAAAATCATGCTGGATGTAAAACAGCCATATGCCCATGGCTCCGGCAATGAGGATAATGGGCAGCTGAATGAGAAGATACGTCTTAAGTCCGATGGTAAAACCCGCTAACAGGAGAATGGCAATAATTGCCAGATTGGTGACAATCACGCTTTTTCGCTCATGTTTCCTGGCGCCTTTACTGGAAAACCGGAATTTGAACAAAAACATAACTGCCGGGCCAATGCCAAACATGACAACAGGGTTTCTATACAGCCGGTAGGAAAGCCGCTTACTTCCAGATGCTGACAGATACTCATCGACCGTCAGCAGGAAAATATCTCCCGTACCCCGGCGATCCAGATCTCCGACGGTAGTGTGATGTATAGCGTGTGAGCGCCTCCAGTCTTCATACGGGGTAAAGGTTAATATGCCTGATACATACCCCAGTATCCTGTTAGAACGGGGAGAAGCAAAAAAGGACCCGTGACAACAGTCATGGAAAAAGATAAAAATACGGACCAGCAGCACTGCAGCTACAAGGGACACTGCCAGGGTAGCCCAGTAGGGAAACCCGTATGAAACCATATAGATCATTACGGCCCATAAGGTGACATAAGGAATAAACGTGTCAATGATTTGCCAGGCCGCTTTTCCGAGATCAGGCTTCTCGTACTGAGATGTTGTCTGATACCAGTCCGGCTTTTTTTGTTGTGTTCCTGAAGTACCTTTCTCTGCAAGCATAGCAAACCTCACTGCTCTTAATTAAATAATAATTAATATTTTGTAATTGTCAAGAAGAATTCGGCTACATACATATTCTGATACGAAAACATAATAATACATCAGATAGTATGATCAGAAGGAATTGATAAACAGATCAGGTCTTTGGCCATGGAAACCCGGGTATGATCATGGGTACTTCTTTTTGATACTCCCTGTACATACTGCCCAGTTCTCTTGAAAGACGCCTGTCTTCCCTGACTGTGCCGATAATCATATACATGGCCAGGATCAGATATCCCAGAAATTGCGGTAAAGGAGCATGTACCATTGATGCTGTAAAGAATATGATGCCTCCCAGATACATGGGATGACGCACTATGCCGTACAATCCGTGTTTCTTAATGACCGGTTGTCTTTCTTCCTCCTGTTTTCGATATGCCATTTGTCTGACCCCCATAAATTCCCATATATCAAAAGAAACAAATGATCCTGCTATTATTATGACGCTGAAAATCAATGCACTGTATTTAAATATCATGAGATGTGGAGAGAGAGGGAAAACGGTCGGACCAGGTATTGTGCGCTGCCAGTAGAACAGAGGCAGGACGGTTATGAGAGAAAACAGGTTATAGAAAATCCGGTAATAGGCAACTACTTTCCCTGATCGCTTTCTCAGCCATACGGTTGTTCCTGTGGTAATAAGGAAACTGTGTATAAAGCACCAGAGGATCCAGAGAGAGCATAAGAGAACATAGTTCATTTCAAAATCAGGTACCGACTGTCTTTGAAAAACTCATTAGCACTATAATATGACATCCTGAGTGGAGCAAAGGATCATTTGTTATCAAGCAGTGAGATGCTTCACGTCACATTGCTCCGCCTTCGGTCCGGGAGGTTCAGAATGACAGCATATCACTATGTTTTGCAACTCCAGCGTATTACCCCTTAATTCACATTGTCTGATTTTGTTTTAACGTAATAAGTGAAAGTAACTTTTAGACTCTCAGAATTCAGGTTGTCCCACATCAGGCAAAAAAACTCCTGATCGATAGTGTAAAATTCATAATCATCCGGGCTGATAGTATCTTCCCAGGCGGTTATGTTTTTTTCATTGACCGGGTACAAGACACTTTCATGCGTATGATAATGTACATTGAAATTTACGTTTTCTGATGATACAAATGAATAGTGCATACGCTGATTTGGAACCAGTTCAACACATTCTTCATAACTGCCACCGGGTATTATTTGTACAGAGTCATTAAAAGACGGCCCTTTTATGTCTGCAGAAGAACATGCCTGTATAAATAAAATATTACATAATACGAATAGTGCAGATGTTCTCATATTATTGGTCCTCCCTTAATGCAGATATATTCAAAATGGTTATGATAATACTTAACCAGTGTTTGTCCGCTTAGTCAAGCCCTGTTCGAAGACAGCGATATAAACAAACGAACAGGTGCAGATATTACTGGTGATGTAGAATATTTTGGAAAGATTTTATTTTTTGCTTGTATGTATTACGTCTACCGGGAACAGGCTTCCTTCTCCCTGTCCAGGGTAATGCAGTTTCTGCCCGAGTTCTTGCTTTTATACATCAGGTGATCAGCTCGTTTCAGAATTGAATGCACATCATCGCCGGATTGTCCAATGGTAGCTCCAATAGATACGGTAACGTTTGCAGATTCCTGACCTATCATAATGCCCGACTGTTCCACAAGAAGCCGCAGTCTGTTTGCCACTGCGTAGAGCTGTTCCTCCTGTACATTCACGACTATGACGACAAATTCTTCCCCCCCCCACCTTCCCATTACATCAAAAGAGCGCAGACTGTGAGATATGGTCCTGCTCACCATCTGTATGACCCTGTCTCCGGAGTCATGCCCAAAGGTGTCGTTGATTCTCTTGAAATGGTCAATATCAACAAAGAGAATTCCAAATGGCCATTTATACCTCTGCAGCTCCTCCAGCTTTCCCTTGATGTTCATTTCAAGAAACCGCCTGTTTCCCACTTCTGATAGAGGATCCAGCAGGGCCAGGTCCTTCATTTCCTTCAGCTTCTGCTGCAGTGTAAACTTGGGCGACCCTTCACCGCAGATCTCTACGGCAACTACGACCTGATTTTCTGATCCCTTGATGGGTGCTATGCGCATGGTCACCGGGACCCTGTGGCCCTGTTTATGGCTGAGATAGACTTCGACCTCCCTCAGGGTGTTGTCCTTAAGCGTCTGTGATACCGGACATGCATCATTACAAAGGGATACCCCTTTATCATCTACATGCTTAAGCACATCTTGACAGGGCAGGTTTATGACGTCAGACCCTGAATATCCGGTATGCGTTTCAGCCCCTTTGTTCCAGTATATTATTCTTCTGTCTTCACTCAGGAGATAGATTCCGTCATACAGGTTATCCAGGACTTTTTTGTACTGTCCATCTTCCAGTATCACATCAACCTCACCACGCTTCGTATCCATATATTAATATTCGGTATTAATGAGATTATCTTGAGCCTGCCATCCGGAAAGCAGATATGGCAACCAGACTCCCATAACTCCCTAATAAATTGATATTTTTAAACATCTTCATAAAAAAACCTACCCTGTGCCGTACCTTAGCTTGTTAACCTGTAACAGCATTTATATTGAGTGTAAAAAAAAGTTGAAAATTAAAATAATCATGATATGATATATATCATAAGTATAATATCAATTTTGTAATATAATTATTATATCAATTGAAAATTGATCATGTCTAAGCTAAACCATTTAATGAGGAGGGGGTGAATCTGAACATTTATCGGAACTAACATTTTAATCGTTTATTGTAAACAATTATTATCGGGGGGCAGTTCATCCCTAAGAGGAGATTCAATGAGAAAAACAATGTCTATAATGATGTGTATAATGTTTATGATGGTTGGTGTTGTGGCAGTTTCAACTGCATATGCAGCGGACCTTCTTCCTCATAATGCAAAAGCAGGAGAATGCTATGCCAGGGTATTTTCACCGGCAACGTACAAAACTGTTTCAGAAACGGCGCTCAAGAAGGAGGCTTCCGAGAAGCTTATGGTTCAGGAACCGCGGTTTGAATTTGTGGATGAGCAGGTAATGACTAAGGCCCCTTCAGAAAGGTGGGAGACTGTTCCTGCAACATATGAGTGGGTAGAAGCCAAGGACCTTTCCGCCGATGATCTTGCACGTATGGGGAGCGGTTCCGGGGGAAAGGGTGGTACGCTGAGCCTAGATGACGGATCGGTGAAACTGGAGATCATTCCGGCAAAGTATAGATGGATAGAAGAGCAGGTGCTTGCCTACCCGGAACATGTACACTACCAGGAAGTCCCGGCGGTATATGAGACGGTTACAGAAAAAGTACTTGATCAGCCGGCGCATACCATCTGGAAAAAAGGCAAGGGCCCGATCCAGAAAGTCGACTATGCAACAGGCGAGATCATGTGTCTGGTTGACGTGCCTGCTACATACAAGACAATTACCAAACGTGTTCTCGTTAAACCTGCTACTACACGTGAAATTAATAACCCTGCCAAATACACGACGGTCAGGAAGCAGATAATTGATACTCCTGCCAGAGTCAGGAAACAGGTTATTAAAACTCCTGCCATGGTTCGCAGGATTGAAATTCCTGCTCAATACAAAACAGTAAAGGTCAGAAAACTTGCTGCCCCTGCACAGATCCAGCGAGTAGCCATACCAGAAGAATTTCAGACTGTCTCAAAGAAAGAGATGCTCACTGAAGGAAAAATGCAATGGCAGCCTATCCTCTGTGAAACCAATGTTACACCTGACATTATCTATTCGCTCCAGAGTGCTCTGAAGGATGCAGGATATAATCCAGGAAGCATTGATGGTTCCCTTGGCAGACAGACCATGAAAGCTGTTCATGCATATCAGTTGGATAAAGGACTGTCTCATGGTTCACTCACCCTGGAAACGTTGAAGAGTCTGAAGATCAACTTCTAATTCGCCTTACGTTACAAAACCGGGCGTTCTATCGGAACGTCCGGTTTTTTTATTCATTTAGATTGAAATCAAATACGTCTTTATATGTACAGAGTGAATGAAAGCTCGGTTCAACAGGAGTAGAAAATTTCCCATCCTTTATGACATACTTGATTGAAAGCCGGATATTACACAATAATATACACATACCATCTGCTCTCTTCAAGTTGCCCGGTTATGCACAGGTTCAATCGCTGAAGCTTCCATCGCCCATGATCACGGTCCGCGTTACAGGTTAGTCCTCGTTAACATGAATGGGCAGTTTACACAGAGTCAATATATTGTCATTTTACAGCCCGACTGGGTGTTCAAACATAGATGACAATCATAACACGATGAAAATTTCGTTTATTATTCCGGCATCCCGTTTGCACATACATTAGGTAATTGTATATGACTGAATCAGATTCCATCAGAAACCTGATTGCATTCATGGGAGAGAAGATGCGCATAGCAGCCCTCATACATAGTTTCATAGTTATCCTTTCACTTCAGATGTTCATATCGTCTCATTCTTTTGCCAGCACAAAGGGCATCAAGTACTGGAGCTCTGAAATTGATAAAGCCATTGTTCAGATCAATACGGTAAGCAGGGACCCGTATTATGCACATCCCTGGGTAACGCTGCCGGAGATGAAGGTCAATGGCACAGGTTTCATCATCAAAGGAAACAGGATATTGACGAGCGCTCATGTCGTGGCCAACCAGATCCAGGTTGAAGTCAGGAAGGCCGCGGATGTGAGGAAGTATCGCGCAAAAGTCGAGTTTATGTCTCATGAAGCTGACCTTGCACTGCTGACGGTAACCGATCCCCGGTTCTTTATGTACATCAAACCTCTGGAAATAGACCCGCTGCCGGTTGCAGACCAGAATGTCACGGTATACGGCTTTCCCGAGGGAGAAACGCTGGTTGTTTCAAACGGAATCTTTTCAGGACTGGATCTCCATCATTACACGCACAGCAGCAGGAACATGCTGGCCGGGGAAATACTGTCTTATATCAAAAGTGGTCACAGCGGTGGGCCCGTTGTATTCAGGGGCAGGGTCATTGGTGTCATTATGCAGGCCAACAGGTCAGGACAGATAGCACATATGGTACCCGGCCCTGTTATCCATCATTTTCTGGCGGACATTTCAGATGGCAGATATGATGGATTTCCGGCCTTGGGTCTGATAGCCGGTCATCCGGAACCGGAAGATGCATTGAAGGAGTGCAGCACGTCCGGTGAGCAGACGGGGATAGCGGTACATCATGTTATCACAGGATCTCCTGCTGAAGGGCTCATACGGAAAGGCGATATACTCACATCCATTAACGGATTCCCGGTGTATAACGACAGCATGATTGAATTGAGTCCCGATACTCGAACTCATTTCACATATGCCGTTGAGATGAGTCAGGTGGGCGATGTGATAGAAGTCGGAATAAATAGAGATAACATCATGCAGACCATTTTCATGACACTTGATAAAACTGGAGACGCTTTTAAACTGGTCTCGGGTAAACATTATGAAAGAGAGCCGACCTATTTTATCTATGGCGGCATTATATTCAGCCCCCTGACGATAAACTATCTTGCCGAGAGCCGAAATGTTCCGGATGAATTATTTGCGGCGATATCAAAGTGGCCTACCATGGACAGAAAAGAGGTGGTCGTTGCACTTGAAGTGCTCCCGGCTGAAGTAAACAGGGGATACCACAGAATAAACAAACGTGTCATAACAGATGTTAACGGGCGATCATTTAAAGACTTTTATGATTTTTTTCAGCTGGTTATCTCCGCAGATGATCCATCAATTGTTTTCGGCAGCGATTTCGATTTTGCCCTGATTATCATTAACCGGCTTCTGGCTGAAGAAAGTCACGAACATATCCTTGAGACCTATGGTATTAGTGCTGACCGCTCAGCTGATCTGCAGCGTCTTCACGCATCAAAAGACAAGTCCGGAGAAATATTTCAGTAGTTTTGTAAATCAATGTCAGGAATGGGTTACAATGATATACCGTCCGTCTAAAATATTCCCTTTATACAACCTGCTTCAATCTGGCTTTCAGATGCATGCTCTCGGTTATTCTCCCGATTTCGTTAAAATATACCGGATTCATCACATAAATCACATCTGGCTGATATTCCCTGAGAAATTCGGGTGATACAATTTCATGGCCGGTTCCGGCTACATATTTATGTAATTTATGCGGATTAATGTCAACAACATACTTAATTTCATCCTCAACATTCAGCGTATTCAGAAAAGAAACCCCTTTTGAACCGCCTCCCCACACAACAGCTTTCTGTTTTAATGATCTGATCGCATCGAGTTCACTGCGCCAGGAACTGGTTATTGTGTTATACGTATCTATAAATGTTTCTACAAGATTAATTATATACTCATTATCTTTATTAGTATCGTCCTTCACAGGCCTGAGATCAGCAGAATTATTTTCCTGAGAAGCTTCAATGTGCAAAAACTGGCCATCAAAGGCATCATTCAGCGCATTAATATGAAATCCTGAAGATGTAAATAAATGACCCAGTGACGTATGGGTGAAATACCCACAGTGCTCATATATAAGGTCCCATATACCGGAGTCCTTAAGGGTGTACATCACATTAGGTACTTCAAAAAATACGACCGTTTTGTTTTGACCTCGTATAGAATCCTGAATTGACTGTATAAAGGCTTGGGGGTGCATGATGTGTTCCAGAACATGACGGCAGCAGAGAAGGTCTGATCTATACGATGAGTACTGTGTTGAATCTGCATCATTGATAAACGTGATGCCGGTATTTTTTCTTTTTCCATATCTCTCCTCACTGTAACTGGGATCGAATCCATATCCACGGTTTTTGCCGATGTCACAAAGCATTTTGAGAAAATCACCGTTACCGCATCCGATTTCAATAATATCTTTATCGTACAGGGAATATGTTTGTACCAGACGGTGTGCCAGATTATCAGCATATTCCTGAAATTTCGGGGAAAAATGCAGTGAGTTTTCATATGTCGTATTATAGGTCAATAGAGCAGGATCAAAATCCGCATTAAATATATGATTGCATGATTTGCAGAAACATAACCGGATATTTCCCCGTGAAGATGCGAGGGCCTGCTCACGTGATTCCCACAGCCGATTGCAATAAACCGGTACCTGGCTGATTTCCAGAATCTGTGTAATGCTCCCTGAGTCACACACGGGACAACAAACTGCTTCCGGGTTTATATGTTTGTTTATATCGGATGCGCCTGTCATTGTATACCCAGCTCTTTCAGCTCAGGTGAAAGATTCAATACTTTGAGCTCTTTCTCAATTTCATCACGATATATTGCATTCATAATAATGACTAGATCAGGTTTATACTGGACCAGGTAATCAGGAGCAACGACCCGGTGTCCGGTTCCAGCCATATATGTGCCCTGCCGGTGAGGATTGATGTCTACGATGAATTCAATTTGATCAGTGACCCCTAATGTCGTGAGAAAGGATACGGCCTTGGATCCTGACCCCCATAGCACTGCTTTTCTTCCCTGGGCTTTTATATCTTGGAGTTCTTTTCCCCAATACGTCATTAATTTCTTGAATTTCTGCTGAAAAACGGTGATCAATTTCTTTGTTTCTGCAACATCATTTTCTAAAGAAAAAGTATTTTCTGCCTTATCAGCAACCGGTTCAGCCTCCATCATGATATATTGACCATCATATGCTGTTTGTATATCAATAATGTTAAACCCGCAATTCTGAAATAACCGGGC
Organism: Thermodesulfovibrionia bacterium; assembly: GCA_947258735.1. The sequence goes on from CAMYJJ010000016.1 coordinate 16,569, forward strand.
CAATGCACTGCGGCTGAAATACGAACAGTGCTCATAATAGATATCTTCAAAGGCAACATCTCTCAAAATACGGATAACATCAGGGACCTGAAAAAAGACTTTGGTATTCAGTCTGTCTTTGATTGACTGTCTCACAATATTAACAAATTGAGCAACATCCCGAATATGCTCCAGTGTCATTCTGCAGCATATAAAGTCAGCATGGTGATCTGCATATTTCTCTGAATAGAAATCATTTATAAAGGTTACCTTATTTGAGTCGTGATTTTTGTCTCTCCCCTCGACATAGGCTGGATCAAATCCAATGCCTCTGTTATTGCCGAGACTGCAAAGCAATCTGAGAAATTCACCTTTTCCGCATCCAATTTCCAGCACATCTTTACCATATAAATCATATTTCTGTATTAGCGTTTCAGCTGTATGCTGCAGGTACGAATTAAATTTTTGAGAACATCCCTGAGACTCCTCACAATTGGTCGAATACTTTACCAGATCAGGATTAAATGAAGTGTTATATATAAACCCGCAATCTGCACAAAAACCCAGCGACATGATCCCTTTCGGGAAGCGCACTGCCTTCTCACGACTCTGTATATTCACTACGCTGTTTACAGGGATTTCATCCTGGCGATGAAACATTTCAATAGACGGGGACTGACAGCATGGACAGGTATTCTCCTGGGTATTATCTGAAAAAGACATGATTATTATGTATTGTCAACCTGAAACCGGCAATTGATTATATCAATAATATATTACAGAACGTTTCATTGGGCCTGCATGTTAAAAGGCAATCTCATAAGTTACCCGTTTTCGTTTACCAGACTTTCCATGGAGCTTTACCTGACTGGTAGAGATTTTCTATTAAGTATTTCTCTCTCAGTGTATCCATACACTGCCAGAATGCATTGTGACGGTAGGCCATGAGCTGACCGTCTCTAGCCAATGCCTCCAATGGTTCACGTTCCCATACAATGTCATTTCCACCTATATAATCAAAAACAGCAGGCTCCAGCACAAAAAAAGCTCCGTTTATCCAGCCTTCTGCTGTTTGAGGTTTTTCAGAAAACCGCGAGATCGCATCTCCATCAAAATCAAGATGACCATAACGGGCAGGAGGTCTGACAGCGGTTAATGTAGCTATTTTACCATGTGAACGATGAAAATCCAGAAGAGCATTGAGATCAACATCAGACAGCCCGTCCCCCCAGGTCAGCATAAACGTGCTATTTTCTACCCATGGTGCCAGCTGTTTAATGCGGCCCCCCGTCTGTGTTTTCAAACCGGTGTCAATTAAGTCAACAGACCATTTTGGCGCCTGTCCATTATGAAGCGTTACCTCACCGGTATCTGTTTTAACTGTCATATTTGAATTTAAGGCACAGAATTCTTTCATCCAATGCTTGATTATCTCTCCTTTATATCCAAGGGCAATCACAAAATCATTGTATCCGAAATGAGCATAGTATTTCATGATGTGCCAGAGAATCGGCCTTCCTCCAATTTCTACCATTGGTTTCGGTTTGATCTCGGTTTCTTCCGCAAGACGGGTACCATACCCGCCCGCAAGGATTGCTACTTTCATTTATATATTCCTCCCATAAGAATAAAGTATCCTAATCAATTATTTAATTATAAAACGAGAGCTCTTTTACTCACATATACCTTGCCTTAAGCTCCTGTCAATATTTCAGGATTTATCTCCCCAGTCAGGTGCGAAATCCTGCTCCAGCTGTACAAAACTATGCGGAAGGTTCCAGTTTGCATAACTGCTATGATAGCAATGATAACACTGTTTCGGCATACATGTTTCATCATTGACACTCTCCCGCAGCTTTTTCATCTGCTCTGAATTCCACAGGGAATCAAAGGTGTTATATTCACTTATATTACCGAGCTTTAAAGATGATGACTGACATGGCCGAATGAAGCCGTCACTGCCTATATAGAGGTCTCGCCATGGTAAGGCACATTTTTTATGGCGCAATTGACCGGCCGGGCCTTCTCCATGTATGTCCGGTAGTTTTAACTTGATGTTTGCCTTTTGCGCAAGAGAAGCTGTCTTTTGAAATATCTCACGAACACGATCACGCTGCTCAAAAAGTGATTCGTGAAGCAGCTCACGTTCAAATATTGTCAGGTACACCACTTTGACCTCCGGGACGTTCAGGTCCTGGGCAAGCTTGATCATATCAGGCAGTTCATCAATATTCGAGTTCATTGCAGTAAAGACAAAGTTGATATAGGGAGTATTTTCATTACGCTTCTGTCTTTCATCTATAAGTTTCTTTAATTCTGAGGTCTGAAGAGCAAAATTTCCTCCACACCGGATCTTATCATTTGTGGCAGCGGTTGCGCCATCCAGTGACATGGCTATCACGTCCACATGCAAATCAAAGACATGCTGCTTTATTTTTGGTAATGTGCTTCCGTTAGTGACAAAATATTTCCTTAAATGAGGGACCTCATTTAAGTAGCTCAGAATATTTTTAAATTCCGGGTGCAGTGTGCCTTCTCCCCATCCATGAAGAGTTACCTCTTCCACATTAGGTAATTGCGATGCAAAAAATTCAATTGTTGACATTGGCATGTCAAACGTCTGAAACTTGCGTGCAACCCTCCCGCACATGATGCAACGAAAATTGCAGCGGTTTGTTAATTCAAATACTACCCGTCGTGGATATGATTCCAGCGTGGTCTTCCCCTGATCACATTCCTGCAGATTCAGCTCAGTGTTTTTTTTCTGCTTCTCAGAGAGACTGGTTTTAAAAAGTTCCTGTGTTTTAATCATGTTTGTCCTCTAATTTATAATGGTTTGAACCGTAGTTGGTATTGTGTCACATATTTTTTTTAAACGATGTTCACGATCTATAAGCCCTGGCATTGCTTCGAGTCCGATGATATCCAGGACAGCATGCCACCGATATGCCCAGTCATGACGCAAAAGTGATTGCCTGATGCTGTTTGAACGGATCGCATCAAGACGTTCCGGTTTTGATTTCAGATCTTCCAGAATGTCTCCTATTGAGCCTTTTTCATAAGGAATCTCTATTACTGCATCCGGCCAATCGAAATGTTTCCTGAAATCTTCCAGTCCCGGACTTTTACCTATCATGACTGCCCCGGACGCAGCTCCTTCAAAAAAACGGAACCCGATTTCATTCTGCCCTTTGGTGTTTGATATTTCATCAAACTTGGGAGGATTGACAAGAAAAAACTGACTTCGCTTGATAATGTTTGCAATGAGATCCCTGTGTGCCCTGTAGTCCCTTACAATAGAAGAGATGGTTTTTTTGTAGGGATTGATCGTGTCATATATATAGAACATATTTTGCTGCCGGGAAAGCGTGAGCAGGTCCTGGTGAAGAATGGATGACCTCCGGCCAAGACTGTATACATCAACAGACCGGACTGGATAATCAGGATATGGAGAAAAACGGAGTGTATCAATTCCTGTTGGCATATAATTGCAGTGCCCTGAAAGCATCTCCTTCACTGATGGGATGCCCCCTTTGCAGTTCATAATAACATAGTCAAATTCCGCTAATATATCTAATTCTGCTTTATATTGCGAGGTGCTGCCGGGCCAGAATTCTTCAAGCCAGCATACAGAAATTTTGCAGTGATCTTTCCAGCCCTCAACCACCTGGAGCTTCCGAATATCATCTATCGTCTGGCAGGCCATAAAAAACACATCGCATTTCTCTGTCAAACGGATATTCATGATATGAGGAGGAATATTTAACCCGGATTTAATCTTACTAGCAAGTAGTTTCAACTTGCGGGCATTGGAGTTCTTCAGCTGTAACTGAAATGATATTAAACGGACATCATCGACTTCGCAAATTACATCTTCAAACTCATATGTGTGACACATGGAAATTTCCGGCTTTACATCTCGCATGGATAACATGCAGATACGCGGATGTGATGAACCTTTTAACTGAGTGCCCTGTTCCATATAGATATTTCAGCTTATATAATAATTCTGGTTAATGTGCTTTACAAGTATTATCGGCTATTATTTTCATATCTTTAATCACATAATATGAAGAAATTAAATATAAATGACAGGCAGACGCAATGATAATATCAATCTTATATTCACGTTATGACAATTCGAAATCACACTGGTTACTAAAGGGAGCAAATATAGAATCCCCAACATATCCCATGTCCCTGCACTCATAAATCTGTAAGTTAATATATCACAATTAAATTCGATTGGCAAATTGCATTTCAATTAAATTGAGCTTCATAATTTCATCTTCTGTTTCAATAAAAAGGGCCTGTATTAATGGTATCGTAATATATAAAACATCTTACATTATCCCCAATATGACCAATTTGTATTTACCAGGAACAGGGGAGAGTTATAGACAAAAAGAATAATACTCGATTGTTAAACGGATAATCAGATCACGGTTCCAGGTCTCCTTTCATAAGGAAACATATAAAATACTGTTAATATGTCCGGTAGTTACAAATAAAAGCGGTTTTCCTGTATTCTATACATTGTCGTTTAATCAGGAAAACATCTAAAGGAGATTGTCATGTTAGAACCTACTACAGTAACAATATATACGGGTGGTCATAGAGGCACAGAGGAATATTTCGGAACATCTGCTGAAAAATGGGGATTGCAGGAGGTAACATTAAATTTCGAAGGACATGATATCAGCCGTGACCGGGGATTGAGAATATTGTCTGAAGAGGAGCTGTCCCGCGGCGGTGTAAGTCCGGATATTATCTCAAAGCGCATGGAACGCACATTTGCCACTACTACCTTCATGCAGAATATCTTTAAAGTACAGTTTCATATTGTCAATAACGGGTATCAGGTCCTGGCAGTTGGCTGGTTGTTATCTAATGGGACTGTCAAGGGAGGTACGGGGTGGGGTGTTGAACTTGCAAAGTTATTCAACAGACCGGTGCATCTGTTTGAACAGGAGAGAAAAGAGTGGGTATCCTGGATAAATAATGAATGGGTAATAGAAGATCCCATAATATGTCATAAGACAGTAGGAGTTACCGGCACACGTTATTTGAGCGACGAAGGCAGGCAGGCCATTGATGAGCTGTTTGAGAGGTCGTTTAGCATAGCTGTTTAATGCATGATAAGCCAATAGTGTTCCGTTGAACTGGTGCCAATTAGTAACAACATTAAACTGTTTTAACCGCACAATCCGCTTGGACCGTTTAACTGACCAGGCGAATCACACGTTCAAGCCATGCAAGCTTATTCCCCCGCTCACATCGAATAACATCTTTTGATCGAAAACCCATTATTTCTCCATGAATGGATAATCAATATATCCCTGCTCTCCCCTGAGATACAATGTCCCGGGCTCAGGACTGTTCAAAGGGGCATTTCCTGCAAATCGTTCCGGTAAATCAGGATTTACAAGGAGGTGTCTGCCATACGTGACCATGTCAGTGTCTCCTGAGGCAAGGACTGTATTGCCGGATTCAAGATCATACCTCCCATTTGCCATGTGCTTTTTACCATATTGTTTGCACGTCTATTTCTTTTCCTGTTGAACGTCGAGTCCAAACATCGTACAATTAAAAAGAACAGAAAACATAAAAAAAGGGTCTGTCATATCTCAGAGACCCATTGATCGGAGGATCTTTAGATGCTGAAGTTTATAAGTAGAAATATTCTTACCGGTTTTGTGACCATCCTGCCTGTAGCGCTTACTGTTTATCTCCTGTACTGGATGACCATATCAGCAGAATCAGTACTGGGAAGCATAATACAGGCTATCTTTCCGAAAG
>CAMYJJ010000017.1 GCA_947258735.1 Thermodesulfovibrionia bacterium
TTGATGAAGATATATCTTTTGGAAAAGATACTGTTTCACGAGTAAGCGATGCTTTTTTAGCATTGGGTACAGCATCTCCTGAGAATTTAACCGGCACTGCCAGTATTTTAAATACTGGGGGAAAAACCTGCGTTAGTCAAGTAAGGGTACAGGGCAATATTCATGATTTATATGATTTTGATTACTTTGACAATGAGCTCTTAATCCCACTGTCAAGACCGGCATCCCTACTGCAGTTTGGCTGGAATTCTGGGTTAAATGAGAATAATGCGATGAAGGGTAAGATATTCTGGAACACGATTAAAATCGATAAAGTAATTACTTACGCTGATTCTGAAATGTGTTTTCAATAAAAAGTGGTGATCTAATTTAATTGTATCAGGTAAAATCGTGAGAATTTTAATAATAATGCTTTTTATGGTTGTAGTTTCCTGCGCAAAGGATGAATGCGATGCTCCTTTTTTCGTTGGTATATCATCTAGATCGGGAGTGCCGATTGCAGGAGAAATTGAAGCAGAAACAAGTTTTGGGATCGTATTCAATTCGAGAGTAAATCATAACAGCACGCTTGAGAATATAACAATAAAAATAAGGATTCCGAAGGAGTTAGAAATTAAATCAATTAGCTATGACAAAGATATGCCTGAAGCAATAAGAACAGCCGAAGGAATAGAGTGGAAGGGCGAGCTGAGTCAGTCGAAAGGGGAGAGATTTACAAAGTCAATCACGGATAAAAAGTTTAATATTTGGTTTAGATCAAAAACAAACTGGAAAGAATGGGCCCATCCTATAGAAGCGCATGTTAGCACATACCAAAAAGGTTCTGGAAGGTGTGCTACCTCGCCTGATGGACATTACAGTAAAAAAATAGTATGGTCACATGAAATATTTCGTAATAATCGAGGGTGGGATGTGAAACCGGAACGCAATTTGTAGTAGAGATATGCCAGACAATGCCTGAGTTGACAAAAAAACTTAAAGTTTGCAATTCATATATTAAAGTAAAAAATGTACAGGTTACGTTTTGAAATATAGCATAAAATAGGCCAATCTTAACGCGATACATGATTGGTTTTAAAAGAGGTGAAATCGAAATGAATAAAAGTTTAGGTAACTTTACACTATTATTAATCCTCACCATAGTCTTGTCGACAAACATGCCTGTCTTCGCTCAATCAATCGAAGAGATCCGCATTATCAAAATCTCCCCGCAGGATGAAAGGGCGGTCATCAAGACAACTGACAGGGAGCTTAAGATCATCAAAGTCGGGGATTCAGTTGGACAGAACGGAAAGATCACTGAAATAACTAAAGGAAGAGTTGTGATCGATGAAAGAACTGCTGACGGAATAGAGACAGTAATAATACGGTTTGAAAACGGAAACCAGAAAATAGAGAGGATAAAAAAGGTGGCTGACAAGCAGCCTTTATTGTATAAACCTCAAACAGGTATAAAAGACTAAATTTAAATCAAGGGACAGTATGAAAGTTAAAATTCAGGCCACCGGGAAATATTATCTTGCGAGTAAATTAAACGCGATGACGTTCCTGCACTTCATATCTATTCTTCTTTTATTGCTTTATTTATTTGTTCCGGTAAGTTCGTATTCTCAGGATTTTACTGCAACAACCCTTGGTGATTATGGCAACATTACCGTCATGAAAGTAACCGGTAATTATGATGCGAAGAATTCCGATGACACGATAAATTTTATCCCGAGAGTAACAATAGCAAAGGAGTTTTTCAAGACCCACAAGGACGAATATGACTTCCTGGTCATTTATTCAAACTTTGATTTCCAGATGCCCGACGCTGAGGCAGCCGCGTATTATCTTACCGTCAAGAATGATACAACCGGCATTGGACAGCAGATTTTTGATAATTCCGAAATGTTTGGAAGCAGCGGAAAATTGCAGGGGACTATCGACATGGGCAATGTCTTAAACATGGACACAAGCCTGCTTGAGCCCGGCTTTGAAACTACGCTCGATATATTAAGCCATGAAGTGTTGCACAGATGGGGGGCACATGTAAAGTTCAGGGATGCAGCCGGGCAGATAGACACATCACTCCTTGGAAAGAATAATGATCACTGGAGCTTTCTGCTCGACACAGACGGCTCTCTTCTCTACGGAAACGACTGGCAGGACAATGGAGACGGGACGTTCACGTCTATAGCCTCCGGGAAATATTACAGTCCGCTTGATATGTACCTGATGGGATTTTACGATAAATCTCAGGTGCCCCCGATGCTGCTCATTGACAATGCGGATGTTGATCCGGCAAGAAGCTCTGAAACCGGGGTTACCATCAGCGGAACGCCGCGTTATATTTCAATTGATGATATTATAGCTGCCGAGGGCGAGAGAATTCCCGGTCCTTCGACATCCCAAAAGACCTTTAAATCTGCTTTTATCTTTATTACAACTCCGAACACATTTGCGGAATATGAAATATACGGACTGGAAACCATAAGGAATGAATGGGTAACGAGATTTTCAATCCTTACGGACGGTCATGGTCTGATGCAAGTTGCCCTTGCACCAAAAGGGAACGTCCCCTCGAATCCCGGTGTTCTACCACCGACCGTTACTCCCCGGACTCTTCCCCCTGATATCAATGATGGTGTGACATGGCTGGTAAATAATCAGCAGGCGGACGGCAGCTGGCTGGACCTGTCACATACAGTGCAAAGAGATACCGCCACGACTGTATTTGCACTTAAGAATTTTGATAGTGCTCAGCAATATTATGCTTCCGGTTTGGAGTGGCTTAATGAAAGCACATCTGCAAACTTAGATTATTTATCACGAAAAATAGAGGCCATCGCAGGTTCAGGAGCAGATACGGTAGATCTGCTCGGTGAACTGCTGGTTAAACAGAATACAGATGGAGGATGGGGGTGTAACAAAGGGTATTTGAGTAATCCCCTGGATGCATCCCTCGCACTGAAGGCACTGGCAGAGGCAGGATATTCAGAAGCGGATGTCATTGCAGATACTATTGAGTATTTAAAGACAAAGCAGAATACAGACGGGGGATGGGGCAGCGGGGATGAGAACAGTACTATTCAGTCCACTGCGAATGTTCTTGAGGCATTTAACAACTATAAAACAGATTATCAACTGGATGACCAGATCGATACCGGCATTGCATGGCTCCTGTCAAAACAGAACCCGGACGGCGGATTCGGCAACAGCCCGAGCACCGTATATGACACAGCCGTTGCAACTCTGGCGCTAAGAGAATTTAATGTGTCATCAGATGTAACCAATAATGCCATGAACTACATCCTTGACCAGCAGTCAGACGACGGGAGCTGGTATGAAAGCCCTTATCAGACAGCGCTCGCAGTCAGTGCGGTCTGGAAGGCATCAGTCGATCCTGATTTATCGGTCAGGATCGAAGATATTTACATTATACCGTCAACAATATCAAGCCTGCCGGCAAATGTCGTTATAAACACTGATCTATGGAATTCTGGCAAGACTGATGTTCCACAGGCGAAAGTAGTGCTGTATGACGGGGCAATAGCAGAACAGAACAAGATCGGTGAGCAGATGCTCGCATTTCCGGGTGAATCATCGGTAACAGTGACTTTCTCTACTATTATTACCGATGGGGAAGGCCACCACTTTACTGTAGTCCTTGATCCGGACAATGTCATAGAGGAATCCAGCGAAGCAAACAATACAGCAGGCAAGACCCTTTCACCCCAGACAACCTATGACTTTGAGGCCACAGACATATCAGTATCAACAGATCCGGCAGATATATTCCAGGATGTGGTAATCAGCTCAAGGATAACAAACAGAGGCACACTGAATGCCTATAATGTCCAGTTGCAATACTATATTGATGAAGTTGAGGGACCTTTCGATATAGCCACAGAAACAGTAGACATACCGGCTGGTGCAACAATTAATAATGAAATCGTATGGACAACCAGCAGGGCAGGCGAAAACCTCGCTTTAACAGTTAAAGCAGACCCGTTTAACACATTTGCAGAGCTTGCTGAAGAAAACAATACAGTAAGCACGTATATTACAGTCGATGATTTAGACTTGACTGATCCAAATATTACCATATCATTTAAAGACATAGTCGTCACGCCAAATCCTGTAAATTATCATGGGAGCGTGAGTATTTCCGCAACTGTCCGGAACGAAGGATTCTCCGGGGCATCAGATATAAAAGTGGATTTCTACAAAGGAGTGCCCGGAGAGGGTGGAGAGCCTCTCGGAACTCAGACTATCTCGTCCCTTGCAGTAAGTGAGAGTGCTACGGTTTCCGTTGACTGGACGAACATTACTGAAACCGGAGATAGAATTATCTATGTCAAGGTTGACCCGGACAACCTCATATCCGAAATAAGCGAGGATGACAACGATGCATTTACAACCCTCGGAATCCTGAGCCTCCCGGATTTTATTGTTTCAGCCGAATCTTTTGTCTTTTCGCCATCAGTCGTCAAGGAAGGAGATATAGTTTCAATAAATGTAACTGTTCTGAATACCGGAGATCAGGAGGCATACAATATATCTGTAGCGGCATACGAAGGCAGTGACCTTATAGGTCGCAAGGATATTCCGTATATTCCGGGCAATTATCAGGATATTGTGTCTTTTGATTATGATACAACAGGAAAAACCGGCCAGCACGAGATAACAATTATAGTTGACCCTGATAATGCGATAACAGAACAGAGTGAAGAAAATAACACGGCGTCCGGGTCGTTTATTATCCAGGAGTCTTCTCTTCTGCTTACCGAAACATATATATCCCCCAATGGTGACGGTGTAAAAGACAGCACAGAGTTCTCCTTCAGGCTTGATGTGCCGCAGACTGTAAAAGTTATTGTGGTTAATGAACATGGCGGGATTGTCAGGACATTTAGCGGGGGAGAGTTTGAAAATACAACTGGCGGCGTCATTACATGGGACGGACTTGATGACAAGGGGGTTGTAGTTAATGACGGACAGTACGGGATTAAGATAGTCGATTCAAACAGCAACATAATTAAGAGTCTGCTGGTTATCGTGGACAACAACAGATCGCCTATCTCGGATGCCGCTGGAACTAAGTTCTCCCTTGAAAATGAGGTGTTATCAGGTATGAGCAATCACTATGTCAACTGGCAGTGGTTCCCTGATGAGAGTGGAATTCTATTTAGGACTGATTCATCTTCATCTTATATGCCAGATTACCCTGCAGGCCTGTACGTATCATCTCCGGATGGAAAAGATAAAACACGCATAGTTCCATGGGAATGGAGAAATGAATTTGATCCAAGATATGGCTTTGTTTATTATCTTCCTGCCATATCTCCAAATGGTGAAAAGGTTGCATTTTTTCTTACAAAATATGACTGGGAAATAGGAAGCATACTTAGTCAATTGTGGATTGTAGATAGAGACGGAAGAAATTTGACTTTGCTCGATTCGTATGAAAAGACTTACTATGGAAGTTCTTACTTTGGAGTAGGTGACATTAAATGGTCTCCTGATGGAGAATATATAAGTTACAAAGTTTATAAGAGCAATGATGAATTAAATATTATAAGAAAAGATGGAACTGGAAAAATAACAATTGAATCAACTTATAATTACATTGGTATCTATAATTGGTCGCCCGACAGCAGCAGAATTGTTTATGAATTTAGCAATGATTTTATAAAAGTGTATGACATATCGGGTAATGAGCTGGATATCATTGAGGAAGTTAATGGAGTTTATACTATTGAATGGCTTGATAATCAAAAGCTCTTTGTCGTACATGAAGCATCGGAATCTTACTACAGGCAAGGCGTACTGATTATAGACACCACAGGAAACGGCAACAATGAACAACTGGTGGATAATGTTAAAGTTCAGGTTCACGGTCCTAGTGAGAAATATATGCATACTTCTCCCAACGGTCAACTATCTACTTTTGTCGTCTATGATGACGATACCGGTGAATCACGTATATATACCATAGATGTATCCGGAAACTCTGACATTGTATATACATTTGAAGGTCTGGACGGTCAGGGTTGTACATGGCCAATATATTTTAGTCTTGTATGGTCTCCTGATAGCAGTAAAATAGCGTTTCCTCTTGATGGCGGAGAATGTTTTGGGAGGGATGATGAAACAGGCCTTTATTATGAAGATAAAATTATAGTCCTTGACCTGACAACAAAAACTACTACATCGTTTGCCTCGCCTATCCAACGGCACACTAATCTGGCCAGGTGGCTGCCTGATAGTGCGTCAGTCGCTGCCAGTTGTAACGGCTACAATGAGTGTAATGATATTTATCTCTTTGATACCAGGACAGGCGAGTCTATTCCTGTAGTTACAGGGCTAATGCGTACATACCCTTATTATTCCAATGACGGGGGTATGCACAGTCCCAAATCCGGCTTAGTGTCACCTTTAGGAAATTATTTGATGTATGGTCAACGCGTAAACGACTCCTCCAGTCTCTGGGCAATAAGCTCTCTCCTAAATCTTCGTACCGAACTAAATGCAAGCAGAGACGTATCAGCAATTGTACTCAGTGGAATTGCGGAAGACCTTAATTTTGAGGGCTACATGCTTGAATACGCGGACATTAACATTCCTGACAAGTGGGATCTTATTACTCCGCCTAAGGAAGTTCCGGTTGTTAACGGAAATTTTGCTTCATGGGTTCCGCCATATGAAGGAAACTTTTATGTAAAGCTTACCGTCTGGGATAAGGCCGGAAATGAAGCGACCGATACCAAGATGGTATCGTGGGGACAATCGTCGGTAATAACAGGTCTTTATAAAACCCATGAAATATTCTCTCCAAACAGTGATGGTAGCAAAGATAATGTTGAAATTCATTACAACGTCAATCAGGCAGTGAACCTCGAGTTTAACTTCTTCAATGAAGACAATACTCTTATCAGGTCAATAGAAAAGAACCACTTATCTCCCGCCAGTGATTTCATAATATGGGATGGAAGGGACAGTTCCGGCAAGATAGTTTCATATGGCAGATACAGAATAAAAGTCCTCAGCAATGATCTATATGTTGACGTTGATACAGTCCCGCCTGACGTTAATTTAGAGTTAAATCAGCTACAGCAGGATCCTGAGACTTCTGAAATATATACCGATATATCTGGATATGCAGTGGATCTTAAAATCAGAAACTGGACTGTCGAATACGGTGAAGGAGAAAATCCGCAGGAATGGTATCAGCTGATCCAGGGCAGTGAATTACTTGTTAAAAAAGATGAATACGGCAAGCTATTACTTGACCCTGTAGAAAATGACACCGTCTTAACATATGGAGGCAGTGACATAGAATGGCTCGTTGATACAAAATTCAAGATTACTGCAGAAGATTTTGGAGGTAACAGGAATTCTTATATATCTGACTTTGCGCCTGAGCAGATTGTTTTCTACAGATGGGATAACTTGATATTTCCTGTTGACGAGGGGGTGATTTATGACAAGTTTGGTGTTCACTCGATCGGGATGAAAGAAACCATAAGGGAACAAATAACAAGTCTCACTGTACAGTACGAAGAAAACGAAGCATGGTTTGATTCACATACAGTTACATATCCTGCATCAGGAGACTTAGAGTTAACATGGGACAGTTCCGACTTGAATCCAAATTATGATGGTCACAACATCCGGATAAAAGCCGTCAATATATCCGGTAATGAGTATTACTCAAATTCTTTACACCTTACAAAGGAACCTAAATTTACTCTGAAGTTGATATGTGAAGAAAACAAATACTTACGGGCTGTTAATGATTTGAAAGAGGACCTTGTTGACCTGCATTTTCAGGTTGCAATCGGACTTTCAACAGATTGGACGGATTTCAGTGTCTATGATTCATCTTCAGGAGATATTATCCCGGAGGGTGCGTTCAACCTGGAACTCCCGGACATGATGGACGGGCTGGTGTACAACATGAGAATGACAGGGACTGGTACAAGCGGGGAAATATATGAGAGTAATCTAGCCGGCAATCTCTGCAATAACGCAATCGAACTTGAAGTCGATCCTCATAATGAAGGGTGCAACACCCTGTCTACACAGGCAGGGATATCTGTGCGGGTTTCAAACCGTCAATGGTTCAATAATAATACTGCTAATGCAAAATTAGAGATATACATAAGCGGCCTTGAAGGCTCTGAGCTTTTATATCAAGCCGGGCAGGCAGACTTGATCACAAATGACTGGGGAGCGCAAACAGTAATTAACACTGCAGATATGCCCGAAGGCAGTTATTCAATAAATGCGTTTCTTACATACTTAGATGTAAGTGAAAATAAAAATATAGTATCTTCAGACTCAGACACTCTTCTCGTCGACAGGGTCCTGCCAACTTCACTGATTACCTCTCCCGATGAATCAGTAAAGGTCTGTCCCACCAAAATGGGCGGCTGGTATGGGGTGCCGGTTGAAGGCATTGCAGCAGCAAATAATAGTGTAAAAGAGTACGAACTTTACCAGTCAAGCTGTGAATCGGGGGCTTACTGGTGCCCGGCCAAGACCCGGGAAAGCGAAGTGGAAGTACCGATATCCGGCACCGGACCAGTAAATGGGATCATTGATGTCTGGGATGTGACGGGCATTTCAATTTCAGATCCTTCTCTTCAACTTCGGGTAGTAGATAAGGCAGGAAACATGACCTGTCACGATACTGCTATTTCACTGGATACCATAGTGGTCTCTGAGATTTCAGTGGACAAAGATCTGTTTTCGCCAAATGGAGACGGTATTTCTGACGACCTGGAAATCTATTATAACGCTGATGAATATGTTTCGGTTGATATAAACATTTTCAGGTTAAACAGAAACGCAGGCGGTTCATACACACCGGATCCGGCACCTCTGAGAACATTTAATGCAGGATTAGACACAGGACTGAACAGCATTATATGGGATGGGAAAGACGGTGCCGGTACTGTTGTTCCCGAAGGAAAATATAAAATCAGCATTCTTTCAAAAGATGTTTGTGATAATACCAAAAGCAGATGGTTTGCAGTTGAAATTGACAATACACCTCCAACGGCAATTATTACATATCCGACACCGGACGATCCGGTTGGCAATATAATAGAAGTCAAAGGAACGGCTGACGATATAAATTTCTTAAATTACAATCTTGACGCAGGTCTGGGAGAAAGCCCTGAGCAGTGGACGTTTATTGCGTCAAAGACAGCGCATGTAATTAATAATATTCTTGACGTATGGAACACCTCTGAACTCTCAGGCTTATGGACACTCAGGATGACCGCGTCAGATAAAGCCGGGAATAAAACCGAGACAGCAGTCCTTGTTGATCTTGATAACAGGGTGAACAATAACTTTATCAGAGATCTAAGCATTGACCCTGAAGTTTTTTCACCTAATAACGATGGCAAGGTAGATACTGCCAGTATCGAGTATGAACTTGGAGATACTTGTAGTCTGACGATCAAGATAACAGATGCAAGCGGTTTTGTGCATAAAACTCATTCTCCGGGCTCCTCACCTGCGGGAACCTATACCTATGTATGGAATGGCGCAAACGATGCTGGTGTAACAGTTCCTGAGGGCCAATACAGTATTTTACTCTCCGCAACATTGCCGTCAGACAGTACCATTATACAGAATGAAACAATTACAGTAATCGTTGACACGACCCCGCCGGTTATTGAGATAAACCAGCCGTTACCGGATTCCTATATCTCGACTGATGTAGTTGTAAGCGGCATGATTTACGATGAGACACTGTCTGAATACACCATAACATATGCTGGAGACCCAGGTTCGGTAATAGTAGATAGCGGTAACCAGTCACGGGAAGATTTTACTTTCGGAATACTCAATGACCTTGCCGAGGGAGTTTATACTCTTACGGCCTTTGCAAAAGACCTCGGAGAAAATACCACAGAAATGAACATGATCTTTACAACAGACAGAACAGCGCCTGTGGTTACATTAACTGATCCGGAAGAAGGGGAATTCTTCGGCTCTGACAGGGATACGGTAGATATTGCAGGCTCTATAGAGGATGAACACCTGGAGCTTTATTCGCTCAGATATGGCATGGGTGATAATCCAGCTGATTGGACAATATTATTAACTGATGAAAACGTGCCCGTTGACCCTCAGCTATACAATTGGAATGTAGGCAATGATTCCGGGTTACAGGACGGAATATACACGATATCCCTGTATGCAAGGGATACATCAGGATTGGACAGTGAAGCAAGGGTAAAAATATCAATAGACAACTCCCCCCCGGAGGTTGCGATAACAGACCCGCCAGAAGGGGATTATATACGAGAAGCATTTGATATAAAAGGTTCAGTCCAGGATTTAAATATTGAAGAATATATCGTTGAAATATCTCCGGGCACGTGTAGTGATGCGTCTCAGTGGTCACTTATAAAGAGAGCTTTTGTCCCTGTTCACAATGGTGTGCTGGCAACATGGCAGGCCCTTCCAGACGACGGAGAATTCTGTATAAGACTGACAGCTACAGATAAATTCGGAAACAGTGAAGAAACAAAAATCGGAGTGAAAGTTGACACGTATCCGCCGGCACCGCCCGAGCTATCAGGCAGTCTTCAGGACGATTCAGGCGCAAGTCTCAACTGGACACAGAACACAGAACCGGACTTTGCAGGGTATAACCTCTACAGGAACAATTATAAAATTAACAATGAACTTATAACGTACATCAGCTATGTTGACCAAGAATTAAGTGAAGGAACATATACCTATATTGTGAAAGCAGTTGATCTTGCCGGATGGGAGAGTGAGCCGTCTAATGAGGTCAAAATTGCAATAGATTTGACAGGTCCCCAGGTAAGTATCAGTTCGCCAAAGGGTAATTCAAACGTAAGTGGATTTATTGGCATTAAAGGTACTGCCTACAGCGTTGATGATTTTAAGGAATACAGGGTCTTTATTGGACAGGGTTTAAATCCAACCTCATGGAATCTCATACGGACGTCACCTGTACCCACACCTTATGGCGAACTAGCACAGTTGGATACAGTTACCCTTGGAGAAGGGGGAACATATTCAATAAAGCTTGAGGCTGAGGACATAAACGGTAATATAAATATTGATCAGATTTCTGTAATAATAGACAACGAGCCCCCGCTTGCGCCTGTGCTTATCTCAGCAGTCCCTGATAATGCAAATGTAACTGTCACATGGCTGGCAAATACAGAGCCTGACCTTGCAGGATACCTGCTTTACAGGAACGACCGGCTTGTCAATGCTTCGGGAACTGTTATTGAAAACCTGAAGGTATACTTAATTAATGGAACTACATATCTCGATAAGGATCTTCCTGACGGTACATCCGAATACTTTCTATATGCAATGGATGAGGCAGGTAATATAAGTGACCAGTCTAATACCCTTGAGGTTTCTATTGATTTGAATGCGCCCCAGGCAGTTATTGTTGATCCTTCTGACGGATCTGAATTTGAACATAATATACTGGTAGTGGCTGAGTCTGCAGATCTTGATATAGCGTCAATCCAGTTCCAGTATAAACGGGCAGAAGATACTGTATGGACAGATGTCGGTAGTGCAATATTAACGCAGCCTTATTTCACATTTCTTGATCCGGTAAGTCTTGGATTTTCGTACGGTGAGTATAACCTGAGGGCAGTAGCAACTGACATGGGTGGCAGGACAGATCCCTCGCCTTCAAATATATACGTTACTTATACTGACCTGACAGCTCCGGAAACGCCGTATGACCTTAGTGCCCTGACAACCGGACAGGATGTTGCGCTTACATGGACAGCTAATAGTGATGTTGATGACTTTGCAGGCTATTATGTCTACAGAACATTTGATGGCAACAGGGAAAGAATCACTTCTAGTCCTCTTAGTGATACAACCTATACGGATTCCGGGCTTCCTGATGGCACATACATATATGATGTTGTGTCTGTTGATACCTATGACAATGAAAGCATCCCCTCCAACTCCGTGAAAGGCATCGTTTATGCACCTGAAATAGAACAGCCTTATACACCAACAGGTGAGAGTGCTATCCAGATTATTGGAAGCAGTGTTGAAGTTGATTCAAGTATTGATATATTTATAGACACCGGTTCAGGGCCGATATTATTCAGCACATACACTCCGGATGCAGAAGGCAATTTTACATTTGATCTTAGTCTTTCTCTTGGTGACAACAGAATAACAGCTGTTGCCAGCGACAATAACGGTAACATAAGCAGAACATCAGATGAGTTAGTAGTAGTTTATAATGAACCGCCGTCAGCACCCACAGGTCTTACTTCGTCTGTTGAGGGTTTTGATGTCACCCTGTCATGGAATCCGGTTACAGAACCAGATTCAGAGCCGGACCTTCCAGGATATAACATTTACAGAAACGGAGAAAAGCTGAATCAGACATCGGCCTTAACTACTGGTACTGCATATGCGTCTTCTTCTTATTCTTCCTCTTATCACCCATCGAAGGCGGTTGATTCAAATCCCTACTCTTACTGGATGAGTCCATACGGGTACGGAACATTTACAACATCGTGGTGGAGACTGGATTTCTCGTCGCCCGAGTTGATTAATCATATTGATATCCAGTGGTATTCAGATCCATATACAGCGAAAGATTATGAACTGCAAGCCTGGTCAGGACATGCTTGGATTACTCTTGCAAAAGTTGAAGGGAATACAGAAAAGGAAAACACATTTGACTTTAGCCCGCCGTATAGAACAGATAAAATCAGGCTCTATATTACAGATACAAACGATACTAACAGCTCAAGTGTCGTCCAGCTTTCTAATGTGTCCATAACAAAAGACAATCTTATCACAGGCACAAGTTATAATGATCTCAATCTTGATGATGGGCAATACAGCTATGAAGTAACCGCTGTTGATTACTATGGCTATGAGAGCTTACCTTCAGATAAAGTAGAGACAGTGGTTGGAGATGTGAATCCGCCTGCGGCACCTCAGAACCTGACAGCCACAGCCAGCGCCAGTGATATCGGCCTTAGCTGGGATGCAAACATAGAGCCTGACCTGGCGGGTTATAACGTATACAGGGATGTTTCTGGAGAATGGATAAAGATAAACGCTGCTTTAGTTACTGGTAATGATGATGCTGACTCAGATCTTCCAAATGATACATATACATACAGGGTTACTGCCGTAGATGCTGCTGGAAATGAAAGCCCTCCATCAAATGAGGCATCTGCGACCATTAATATTGTGCCACCTTTGCCTCCGGTGAGCCTTTCTGTAAGCTCTGTATCTGAGGGTGGCGTACTTAGTGTATCCTGGGAGTATACAGGTCCTGCTTCCGGTTATAATCTTTACAGAAGTACGATATCCGGAGGCCCTTACACAAGGATTAACGAATCTCTTATTAGTGAAAACTTATATCTTGATACAGGACTGACCAGCGGAACCGCATATTATTACGTTGTTGTTTCAGTGGATAATATTGGCAATGAGAGCATATATTCCAATGAAGCTATGGGTACTCCTGCAGATACTGATGCAGATCAACCATTGATATTCTTCCCGGCCCTGTCAGGATCTGCAGTAACACTCTATAATGACAGGACAGATGTTGCTGGTATTGCTGATACCGGTACTTATGTGGAGGTATTTGTAAATGGCATTTCTCAGGGATTAGTCAGGGCACTTGAGCAGGATGAACATTCGGCATGGTCATTTGAGAATACGAATGGATACGGTCTGGATTTATCCGCCAACGGACATAAAGTAGTATATAGCGATTCTAACAAAAATATACATATCAAAAGTCTGGACTCAGGAACTGAAATTAACACAGGACAGGAGGGTGAATATCCCAAATGGTCTCCGGACGGCAAGAGGATATTGTTCCAGACAAAAGATAATAGCAGGATTATGATATATGAAATTGATAGCGGCACTGCCATGCCACTTACAGGAGACTCGTATTATGAATATAAAGCCGTATGGTCTCCTGATGGAGATCGAGTGGTCTTTCATTCAGACAGAAATGGAACTACTGAATTATGGATAAAAGATCTGATAACCGGAGATTTGCTGCAGATTACAAATACAGGGTTTGCCGTTAAGCCCAAGTGGTCACCAGACGGAAAACGAATTGCTTACGCTGGATATCCATCAAACATATACTCTGTACACATTGAAACTGAAGAAATCGTAGAGATTGGTTCAGGAATTTATTATTCTGATACCTATGAATGGTCTCCGGATGGCAAGAGTATTGTATATACTAAGAATAATTCCATCTGGGTAACGGACATAGAGACTCATGAAACGAAACTTTTGACACCTGCAGGATCATCAGAGAAACAACCGGTCTGGTCACCTGATGGTAGCAGTATCCTCTTAACTAAATGGGATAGTACACTTTATAAATATACGCTTGTACTGAGAGATCCGGTAACAGCCACAGATATTACAATCACGCATGAAGGTTTAAACAGTTCCCCAATCGAAATTATATGGGGTAAATCCGGACGGATTGTCCATAGTGAATCAAATGTTCTGAACCTGATAGATGTAAAAGGAACATTCAATCTCAATGATACTCAGCTCAGGGAAGGAAAGAACACTATAACGGCTGTTGCTATTGACGAAAATGAAAACCAAAGCCCTCCGTCCGAAGAAGTAATTGTTATCTTTGACCAGAGCCTTTTACCTGATATTGTGACAAATGAACATGACATTTATATCTATCCGATGTATCCATTGGTTGGTGATGAAGTTGCTTTTAACATAGATGTAAGAAATATCGGGAAAACAGAAGCTCAGGATATCGAAGTTGATTTATACATCTGGAATTCTGCCGGTAATCTGGAACTTGTGAAATCAGATACTGTTCCATACATTGCATCTGAGTCAAGTGAGTCAATCGGCTTTTCTTGGGACAGCACCGGAAAATTGGGTATTAATACAGTAATCGTGGTGATTGACCCGGAGGAGAAAATTACAGAATCATCTGAAGCCAACAACTACACTACCAGGGATTTTGTTGTGCTGGAAGAAGAGGGGCTGTCAATGACAACAACGCTTGACGCAGATCAATATGGAAGTAATCAGGATGCGAACATACAGATATCTCTTATAAACATTGGTGTTATGAGGGACGTTGTACTGGATGTACGTGTAGAGGACACCAATGGATATGAAGTTGCTTCATTTGAGACCATAAACACACATATCGCATATGGAGAAAATGAAGATTACAGTCTTGTATGGAATACGGGGACGACTTACGCAGGTCCGTACCAGGTACACACGATATTAAAGAATACTCCTGAAATAATAGCTGAAGACATTATACCGTTTGATATACTGGCTGATGTTGATACAGGGCTGACGACGGCAACTGACAAGACTCATTATGATGCCAATGAAGATGTAACAGTTAGCTTTAATGTTATAAATGACAGTATTAACTATATTATTCCTGAACTTACAGCTACAGTGCGTATCACTGACTTTGATGGTAATGAAAAATTCACAGATAGCAAAACTCTGGCTGACCTTCTTCCCGGTTCATCAAATGCACTTGCTTCTGTATGGAATACGGGACTGAATGCTCCAGGCCTTTATACGGCAGTTGTCGAAATAAATAGCTACAGTGAGATAGTTGCAAGCTCCTCAGCGCAATTCAGCATAAACGAATCCCTCATCTTAACCGGAGAAATATCGGTGACACCGGCCATCGTAGCTCTTGGAAATACAGTCAGGGCTGACTACACAGTGCAGAACAACGGAAACGCAGATGTAAATAGTTTGATATTGAATATTATAGTAGCAGACCCTGAAACACAGGCTACAGTTGCGATGGTGGAAAATACCATAGACCTTACGGAGGGGAACGCCTATACCGGCGAGCATGTATTTTCGACAGCGGGTTATGATCTGAAAACCTATGCGCTCAGCCTTCAGTATGTTCATGACGGGAATACCGGGAATGCCGCGAGTACGTCTTTCCGTGTAAAGGATGGAACACCGCCGGACGTATCGCTAATTTCACCTGCGACGGGCAACACCTATAATTCAGCATTTAATATAACGGCCATTTCATCTGACAATGCATCAGGAGTTGATCGCGTTGAATATATGCTCGATAATGATCCATGGAAACTGCTGCCGCCTTCTGATCCTTCTGTCGGCAGATATTCTATTACATGGTCACCGGAAATATCAGACCAGGGTGCTCACACAGTGTACGTCAGAGCCACTGACAATGCAGGAAACACATCTGAACCTGTATCAGTAACATTTACTATTGAGATGATAAGAATCGATGCTGAAGACCAAATAGTGAATACAGATGAGGATATCGCTTCAGCAATTACTCTGACGGCATCGGGCACCTGGACCGGAACTCCCGTATTCAGTGTTGTGACCAATCCTGCCCATGGAACACTCTCGGGAACTCCACCTGCACTTACATATACCCCGGACCTTAACTTCAACGGTGAGGACAGCTTCACCTTTATGGCTGCTGTCGGCTCTCATGAGTCTAATGTAGCAACGGTGAATATTACCGTTAATCCGGTTAATGATGCACCGGAAGGCGTGGATGATGCAGTGGAGACAGACGAGGATACATCGGTGAGTATTGCTGTAACGACGAATGACAGCGACGTTGAGGACGATACGCTTACAGTGACCAATACGACTGAGCCTGCAAATGGGACGGTGGTCATCAATGCTGACCAGACAGTCACTTATACGCCGAACCTGAATTTCAACGGTACGGACAGTTTTACCTATACGATTGATGACGGCAATGGAGGACAGGGGACAGCGACAGTGACGGTGACAGTCAATGCAGTGAATGATCCGCCGGAGAGCGCTGACGATGAAGCAAGCACCGATGAAGACAACTCAGTGACAATAGGGGTGACGGGCAATGACAACGGAGGCCCGGCAGATGAAGATCAGACGCTAACAGTGCAGACAGTGACGCAAGGTGCCAATGGGATCGTGATAAACAACTTTGATGGTACAATAACCTATATACCTGACCCTGATTACTATGGACCGGACAGTTTTGAGTACACAATCAATGACAGTGAGGGTCTTGCAGACACGGCAACAGTAGTGATCGATGTATTGCTGGTCAATGATCCACCGGAAGTCCTTATTAGTCAGGAGACGCAGGATGTACAGTACAGTGATGGTATTACGCCTGTCACGATCACTGCACGTGACATCGACTCATCAGCACTTACCGTGACTGTAGATCTGCTGGAAGGGTTACAAATAAGCTCGGAGGTCTGCACTGATACTGAGGGCATATGGACATGCACATGGATATTGGAAGGGCAGGTGCTGGCTGGAGCAGGGATTTATGATATTCCTATTACAATAAGTGACGGCGAATTTGAAGTTGCTGATTATGCAACACTGAATGTATCGCAGGAAGATGCAGATATTGCATTTGATGATAAAAATCCTGTTTCGGTAAGGGTAGCAACAACGGGAGGTAACAGCGGGGTTTTCAATCTTACACTTCACGTGACTGAGGCACTCCCCGATCATCCTGAAATCTCGGCATTTCCCGGTGATATCAGCCTTGCAGAAGTATCAATGTCACTCGTCCCTGTAGGACCCGGGTCTCCTGTACAGGGAGTTTGTATTCCCGGTTCAGTGTCGGGTAGCGGCTATGATGCTGTCAAGACGGTAATCTGCAGCTTCGATGACGTACCGGTTAATACATATACTGCAGATGTAAACGTTGAAGGTGGTTTCTATCATGGCCATGGCGAGGATGTGCTTGTCGTCTATGATCCCGGTCTCGGATTTACAACAGGAGGTGGCTGGTTCTACTGGCCGGGGACCGAGGACCCGGATAACGGTTACCTGGGTGACAAAACTAATTTTGGATTTACCATGAAGTACAACAAGAATGGCGAGAATATTAAAGGCAGTTTGCTTCTTATTTCCCACCTTCCTGACGGGACCATCTACCGGATCAAGAGCAATGCCCTGTATGGTCTGGCCCTTGGTGAGATGGTTGTAAATGGCGAAAACATCGGCTGGGCTTCCTTCAGTGGTAAGGCCACATACAAAGAGCCTGACTGGCTGGAACCGGTGGGCAACCATGAATTCATCGTGTACATAGAAGACCGTAATGAGCCCGGGACTGGGGATGACAGGATCTGGATTGAGCTGAAGGACAAGAACAGAGACGTAATCAATGACATATCAATGCCAGCACCGGCAGCTGATAATGCCGAATACATCCAGGGCGGAAACCTTGTTGCTCCTCATTGAGGTGATCGAGGATAGAGGCTTGTTGAACTGCAGACTGCTGGTCTTAGCATTGAACCGGCAAAATTAATACCATTACGATAATTACAATTCTTGTCTGGGATGACAATAAATCTCTGCATATGGATAGACTTAAACAGGAAATCCTCATATTTATTGCTGAAAATATCTAAAACGAATTGATCTAATCTCATTGAAAAGAGATAAGTTAAATACCTAAATCTATCTTTTCCAACGATAAGCCGAAAATACTATTTGGAACAAACAACCTGATGGGTAAGTTTACGGAGTATCTTCAGTGTAATGATAATCGGAACGGGTAATTTACTTGACATGATTATGATGCGGAATTAAATAATAATGAGGCTATATTCAACTCTAGCAGATTTGTAGCAGAAGTTAGCTCAATGAACAGAAAAATACAGGAAAGCATCGGAAAGAATAGAATAGAAATTCTATTTTAAAAAACAGCTAATTAGCTAAAAAACTCAGGCCAGACGCCCACTTATAAAATCTTCGATTTTAGAATTTTAAGTCCCTTGCGTCTACCAAATTCCGCCACTCCGGCAGTAAAGTGCATACGTGAGAAAGTTCGTCAGAATGAATCCTTCGATTTCCGAGCTTACCCGCTCCCGTGCTTCCTCAGGCGCATTGATCTTAAAGGGTTTTTTGAATACCGCTCGTTTTAACAGCCTTTATTGTAGCAGATCTGTATTAGATATCCAATCATTCATTGAAGGTGATTCGTTAATCAGATTTTTTTTAAGATTGTCTTTCAGAGCAGAATGGTAAAAAAAGCTTGGCGTTAATTCAGAGTATTCAATATCTTTTGGGATTACTTTTAAATATGGATATGCATTGTCGATGATCCCAGAATTTGAACATCTCAAGACCAGGAAGACATTCGGCTTTGCAGGAATCTATAATGTTTGAACATATCCAAAAGAGAAGCGCGTCTGAACTACAACAATAATATCCACCGATTCAAATGCATTACTGTAACCAATTAATAATCGGATGTCGGTTATAATCCCTAAAAACAGAAACAGGTTGACTTGACTAAATATTCAGGATAAAGAGGCCCTGATGTCCTGTCCTATACGAAATAATCCTGAATGACATGTGGGGTAAAGTGTATAATGAAATGGACAGGTGAGTAAAGGATATGAGTCATTCACTTCAAATAATAATAAACGAACTAAATCAGATGTTAAAAGAGCTTTATGGAGAGCGGCTTGTGCGAATTGTCCTTTTTGGCTCGCAAGCCCGTGGTGATGCTGTTGCAGGTTCAGACATTGATCTTATGGTAGTGCTTAACGGTGAAGTGAACCCTGGGAAAGAGATTGCCGGAACAGGTGAAATAACTGCCGATCTATCTCTCAAATATAATGTTGTGGTCTCTTGTACATTTGTTTCTGTTCATCGGTACGAAACTGAGAAGAGCCCTCTTTTTCTGAATATACACAGAGAAGGTGTTTTGGTATGACGCGTGAGCAAACAGCGCTTTTAAATAAAGCTAAAGATAGTCTGAATGCAGCGGGTTTGCTTACTGAAAAGGATTTCTATGATTTTGCCATATCCCGTGCGTATTATTCCATGTATTACATAGCGGAGGCATTTCTTTTAGGTTAAGGGCTTTCTTTTTCTAAACATTCGGCAGTTACAGCGGCATTCGGTCAACATTTTGTCAAGACTGGACATGTTGAACGGAAGTTCCACCGCTATCTGATTGAAGGAGCAGATAGTCGCAATGTTGGTGATTATGATATCGCAGGTCTTTCAAAAGAAGAGGCTTTAGAGCAGATAAAGCGTGCGGAAGAATTTATTGAACTTTCAATACGTTTACTTTAAGGCTTTATGGAAGTTCAATAGACATTTTTAACAAGTATCCTTTTAATGACCCCAAACGGGGAGATTTCCAATGGTTTTATAGACACTCAGGTAATCTGTATCCAGAAAGCGATTTCATTTTTATCTATAAAACATAAATAAACCATTGGGCTTACAGTTGAAGTAGTTTATAGGACATCAATTTGTAAAATCTTATCTGCGTACTGCGATTACCTTCCTTCAGAAACTTTGCGTCATCAAGTGCAGTTTTAGCCTGCTCAAGTCGATGTGTTATTAACGTATTAATATCATCACTTTTCAAATTGTCACACCTTCTTTTTCAACTGCAATTGCAAGCAGGGAATATCTTTCAGGGCTTTTTTCCCATTCATCTCTTGAATAGACAACCGGAACCAGGACTATTCCCTTATCAAAACCTGCTTCCCATGCACAATCACTTACATGAGCAGAGTCATGTTCTGCGAGTTTCTGATCGAGAACTACTAAAACATCCATATCTGAATATGGATCTGCATCTCCGCGTGCCCGCGAACCAAAAAGAATTATTTTATGCACTGCCAAGGTTTTAAGCAGAGACGATTTAAATGTTTCCCGTATTTGTTTTTCTATCTTAGTCATGAGCACTCTTCACTGAAATTACCTTTTACATTATATTGTACAGGATTCCTGAAAATATATTATGAATTTATCAACGAAAACCTTTAGCAAATCTCTCATGGCTTGCACTCAGGAACACGTAATTCCTGGCCAAAAGCAACGTATCTCTTAACAAAATTAATTAGTTGCCTGATAAATTCAATTCAAAATTCATCATCTGAAGATCTTCATCATGGGACCTGAGGTCCCCTGTTTAGAGTGTTTAAAAATAAAAATCATTGATGAACGAACACCTATTATGATCAGTCCTGAGCATAATGGCGAAATCTTATTGAATTTAAATGTAAATTTTATTACAAATATAAGTAAAAAATATAGACAAATGTATTGAAAAATGTTATAGATATAAGTACATCTATCAAAAAGAATGACATAATTTTCCTATTGCTTAGGGGGAAAATGAAAGACAGGCAATTTTTCTCATTCAAGTATTCTTTTTTATGGTTATTTTCAAGCCATATTTTTCTTCATACATTTTCAATCCTATCGGGGATAAACGGGATATTAATAAAGTGATACGATAGAAGAATCTGGAATAATATGTAAAGAAGATTAGTAAATCCGGATTATAGTTAAAAGCTATTACGTATGTGGGGCTGACAATGAAAAAAGATATTGTCTTAAAGGTAATTCCGGAAGTTCATATATCATTCGCTTAATAAAGCGGTTACCATTATAAGTTTTGTATTTGTCATGAAATTAAAAAATAATAATACAAAAGGAATGCTTCAGGAAGATAAACATTTGTTGCAGGCAATTATAGAGGCAATGAATGATGGAATCTCTATTCAGGACACAAGCTATAACATTATTTATCAAAACA
The DNA here is from genome assembly GCA_947258735.1 of Thermodesulfovibrionia bacterium. The sequence continues at coordinate 21,605 of CAMYJJ010000017.1, forward strand.
GGATTGCCCGGGATATATCAGGAAACGGCCTCGGCAAGAAATGCTACAGCGTATATGGAGATAAGAATAAAATTTGCGTTGAATGCCCGGTGGAAAAGGCTTTTAGGGATGGTAATCTTCATACGTCTGTGAGAAAGGTGGCAAGCCCATCAGCAGAAACAGAATATCGGGAAAATAGAGCTCATCCCGTGAGAAATGATCAGGGAGATATTGTTGCATGTGTGGAGATTACCAGGGATATAACTGAACGCAAGAATATGG
>CAMYJJ010000018.1 GCA_947258735.1 Thermodesulfovibrionia bacterium
TCCGAATCACTTAATATAGAGACTGAGAAGAAAATATCAGCTGATGAAACACGTGCAGTCCTTTCTGCTGCTCCGGGTATCATAGTATATGATGCTCCTGATAAAAATATTTATCCGTTACAGACAATCTGTGCTGACAAGGATGACGTGTATGTAGGAAGAATAAGGACAGATGACACCATAGAAAATGGTATCAACATGTGGATCGCTGCTGATAACCTCAGAAAAGGCGCTGCATTAAATGCGGTGCAGATTGCTGAGAAGCTCATAGAGTTTGCATAGCTTTTATCTGTCAGGAATGACAGAGTACAAGCCGGAATGACAAGTGGATATGCAGTCATTCCCGCAAGCGAAGCACGACGGGAATCAAACGTGTAAGATTCTGGACAAGCCAGAATGACATAGCAAGCGGAATCCAGTTTATTGATAGATTCCTTAATTCGTGTCTGTCCATTGACTGCCGATTTATATTTTTGTCATACCCGAGTTCAGTAATCGGGTATCCAGAACCTATTGAAAAGACTGGATTCCCGACTAAGGATTTCGGGAATGACGGACAAGGAATATGCAAAAAGTTGACTACATTATAAAAGCTGATCACCTGATAACAATGGATGGCGATCTGCCTGTTATCAATGACGGAGCTGCCGCTGTAAAGGGTGACACCATCGTTTCCGTGGGTACATTCGATGAAGTATCATCAAAATTCAAATCCGATTCTATTCTGGGAGGGAAAGACAAGGCTGTCTTCCCCGGTCTGATCAACACACACACACATGCGGCAATGGTCTATTTCAGGGGACTTGCCGATGACCTTCCCTTGATGGAATGGCTTGAAAAACATATCTGGCCTGCCGAGTTTAAATGGCTCACCGCAGATTTTGTAGATGATGCCATAGAACTTGCCTGTCTGGAAATGCTTAAGGCAGGTGTTACAACATATACTGATATGTATCTCTACCAGGGGGTAGCTGCAAAAAAAGTCGATCAGATAGGCATAAGAGGCCTTCTCTGTTCAGGAGTGATTGATTTTCCCTGGAGGGATTATGCCCAGTCTGCAGATGATTATTTTATCAAGGCTGAAGAGCATATCAATACATGGAAGGGAAATGAACTGATTACCACGGGTGTAGCGCCTCATGCAACGTTTACGTGCAGTCCTGAAAATTATATGCGGGCAAAAGAATTAGCTGACAAATATGATGTGCTTTTACATACCCATCTAGCTGAAACACAGTTTGAGGTCCACCAGTGTAAGGAGAGCTATGGCAGGACACCTGTTGAACATCTGGATGCAATCGGCTTTCTGTCTGAAAAAGTCTCTGCAGCACACTGTGTATGGCTCACGGATAAGGAAATCGAAATACTTGCTGATAAAAAGGTCGGTGTTTCCCACTGTGTTGAAAGCAACCTGAAACTTGCCTCGGGTTTTGCCCCCGTTCCAAAGCTTCTCAATGCAGGAGTTAACGTCGGTCTCGGGACTGATGGCGCTGCGAGCAATAACGACCTTAGCATCCTTGGTGAGATGTCTACCGCATCAAAACTTCACAAGGCTGTTTCCGGGGACGCAACGGTGCTGGACAGCAAAACAGCCCTGTTCATGGCCACACAGAACGGCGCTGATATAATCGGTCTGGGAAAAAAAGTCGGTTCCATTACAGAAGGGAAAAAAGCTGATCTTATCATCGCTGATCTCAATAAACCGCATCTTGTCCCTATCTATGATATATTCTCTCACATTGCATACTCCATGCACCCTTCTGATATTGAAACAGTAATGGTAAACGGCAGGGTCCTTATTGACAACGGCAAACCAACTACTCTTGATGAAGGGGAAGTCCTTTCAAAAGCTAAAAGCTGGCAGAATAATATCCGGGAACAGTAATACTTAGTTGCGAACTATAAAACATCTCATTTAGATTATTTTATTGGAGATGTATCCATGACGTAGAGAGAACTCAATCCACCTCCCTGACTGCTAAGGGACCCATTTTTCACCACCCTGCTTATCTGCACAATGGCATCCAGTTAAACTGTTTAACTGCTTGTTCCGATATATAGAATAATCAGAAAAGGAACTCCATAATGGATAACACACATGCCATTTCACTTATTCAATTGCTGGCAGCAGCAATCATCACAGGTGTATCAATAGTTATTTGCTTAAGATCAGGGGCTGATTTACTTAAAAGGCAGCAGGTGATATGGATATTCTCTATTTCATTGATATTATCAGGTGTCTATTCTTTACTTATTCTATTATCGATAAAAAAAATACTGCCAGTTGAAACATTACCTGGAGGCTTTGCTCTTGTCTGTTCCTGCCTCATCGCAGTCATAGCTGCAGCAAACAGGTCCGTTACCATTCGTCTGCGGGAAGAAATATCAGAACACAACAACAATAAAGATAAAATCAATGATCTATTACTGACTGACCAGCTTACAAACCTTTATAACAGAAGAGGATTCATTTCAATAGTGGAAAAACACCTGCCCAGGCTAAAGCGAAATCAGAAAAAAGCAATATTATTCTATCTCAAACTAAATAATCTGCAGGAGATAAACAAAAAATACGGATATAAGGACGGTGACAGGGTTCTCGTTAATGTTGGAACATTAATAACTGCTGCATTCAGGCAGGCAGATATTATTTCACGTATTGGCGATAATGAATTTATGGTTTTTTTGGTTGACGCTGATGTCGAGGACAAGGATACAGTAAAAAACAATTTTCAGGATAAATTAAATACATACAATGAGAAGAGATCATCACGATATAAATTGTCTGTAAACTATGCCTTTTCAGTCTTTGATCCTGCACTAAATAAGTCTGTATTGGATTTGATTTCAAAGGCTTCGGCATCAGTTAATCAGAAACTATACCAGCCGCAGAGCGAAATGGTTCCTGATGCAGAAAATGCAGACAATAACCTTACATTAATTGTAAGCAACCTGAGCAGCACCAATTATCCCATTGACATGAAAATTTATATTGACCAGGCGCTGGCAATCAATGACACGTTCAATACAGGAATGCAGAATGCATGGAAACCATTTCATTTTAAACTGGCAAGAGGAAAGCACACGATTATGGCAACATCAGTGAAAGGCAAGACGACATTAGAGCAGGAATTTAAAATTATAAGAGATCACTGGGTTTCCATTGAATATTATGAAGATGACAAATCAGGTTCGATTGCACGGTCATTATCCGGCAAAATATTATTTCACATGCATGATGTTCCTGCGGAACATGCGTCTGCGGGATCATTATAAAAAAAAGATGTATGCAGAATCATGCCTGAATACCATATAAAATGTCTGCATGAGCCTCCTTATCACTTTCCTTCTTTTTCGAGAATAACAGCTTTTTTATCACGCATAAAAACTTCACTGTAAGATATCCTGTCTTTCTCCGTCTATTGAATCAGGAAGTCAAATACTTGTAAAAGGGGGTGAGCAGGATAAGCAGATGCAAATCTTAACCTTGTCTACCTTGAGGGTAATCTGACAGGAAGGATGCACTATCGAAAGATACAGGACGCCTGATACATTAAAAAAAAAAATAATATGGAAAGGTGAAAGTAATATGAACACATTAGAAGTTATCTCAAATGAACGTTTAACCGCTGAAGACAAGATCATATCTGTTAAAAACAGGGAATATGAGGAACAAGGTAAACACAAAAAATATGTATTGGCCCTCAATATAATATGTCCAATTCTGGCGGTATTAATTGGCATTTTGGTACTTAACGTTACAGGCCTCTATGACGGTATGAACTCAACCGCCGGAAAACTCACTTTATCTATCGTGATTTCATGTTCTTACCTGATGACGTTCAGGCGTGCTTTATTCTCAAAATAGGTAAACACCTGTCACGTTTAATTATTTATAGAATAAAGTAATTGAACCAATAGTCATCTCATTTGGCAGGGGGGGATCTGAGGTAGAGTCAGCAATGGCTCTGCCTTTTTTTATTGGAACTGCTGCGAACGCTTTATCTTAAGAAGAGATATACATTGTCCGAAAACATAGAAGAAGTATATATACTCTTATAACTGTTGTATGTGGGGGGAAAATGTTCTGCAGAGTTTGCGGCAAACAGATACAAAATAACTCTCATACTATATGAGAGTTGTAATATGTTTATAATTAATAATGTCGCAAATGTACATAACTGAATTTCAAAGACAGAATTAACATTTATAATATGAGACTGGAATACAAATAGATCAATATGAATAGGCTGCGTATTTATATAGTATTGTTTTCTTTTCTCCTCGGCTGCTCTCAGGGCCAGTTCAGGGCTTATTTATTGGACGAGCAACCAGACAGGGAAAAGCCCCCGTCAAAGACAAGTCTTGTTCATAATTATATTAGTCCAGACTCATTAGAAAGTAATAATGCTGGGAAAACAGAAAAGACCAAGAGCCTATCGTCTCATACCCATGAACCACAACCACCTCTTAAAAAAATTGTGAAACGTACCAATAATGAGGTTGCACTGAATAATGCCATAAAGAATATTGAGTATTTTTATATTTCAGCCCATTATTTAAGGACAAATAAATTAGAGGAGGAACTTGAAATGCTGACTGAGGTTTCCAGGGAGTATCTTCAGGATACAATCGATCCTCTTCTGGATAGCAGGGAGAACAGTAATTCTTCTGATGTTCATAATGCATTAATAGAAATTAAATACTATAAGGCCCACCTGCTCTACGAAATCCATGATCTTGAGGGTGCCTGCAATACAATTTCTGACCTGGAGAGCAGTTACCATGATGCCACTAAAAGACATGGCCGAAAAATTGAGAATTTAGATATTTATAAGATCCCCAATAAAGTCATGTCTGATTTCAGACATCTGTGTGTTCATAAATGAGGCGAGCATCGGACTTAATAAAGTAATGATAATACGGCCGTTATTGAACAAATATTCTGTTGCGGATTCACAACCTATTGTATAATTAATCATCCTACGCTGACTAATTCTTTTTTTATATAGATTTCGCATAAATATTTTTTTGTGCCTAATAGGGGGAGAAAATGAAAAAAGAGAAATTGATAAGTATTGTTGTTTGTCGAGTTGGTGTTTTGTTGATTCAGTTAGAGATTAATAACATAAATGCAAGGTGACCATGACATTTAATAAATAAGCAAATTAAAATAAGCGGGAGGATTATAAATGAGGATGAAAATGAAAAGTCTGCTATGTATTGGACTAATATCCACTTTTTTAAATGGATGTGTCACGCATTATAATATTGCCCCCAAATATGATGAAAAAAATGCAACTGTATTTATTGACAATTTCCTTATTAACTCCGTTACTTATCACCAAAAAAAGTTTATCTTTCCAAACGCAGCAGGAATGGTTGGAGTAGCAAGTGAATATTTCAAAACTAATGATGAACAATGTTCAAGTTTTTCAGTGGACAAATACGAAGCTGATGGACTTTGGCACTACAACAGTTCATCCAATGACGATGTTTTAAGGCAGCATAATGGTAAATGCAATATCGAAAAAGTAGGCAATATATATTTTTTAAAGTGTTCAGGTAAAACTAGAATGGTTTCCGATGGAAAAGAAAGTATAAAAAAAACCGATTATTATTATATTAACACCTTCAGCAAAAAAGACATCGGCTATGGATCCAAAATCATCATAAAGGACTTGTCCAGAACTTGTTATAATAATATTAAGCGGCACTTTTCATCTATAACAGAGGCTAAATGACGTGACCCCTTAAAAACTGATATACGTTTTATGTGAAATTTGGATGAGAAGAAAGAGGAGTCGTGATCAGTGTCCATTATCCGAACTGAAGATAACATAATGCAATCCTCGACTCCATCGTTTCAGTGAATCATTGATAATATGTAAGTCATTATCCTCACAGCCTCAGGTTATGTGCAGACTTGGGGCCCAAGTACTGGTGTCCCGGACAGTATGATCTCTCACCCAATTTTATTAATCAGCCTGTCCAGGTCCTGCCTGGAAATGCCTTTTACCCCAAGAGGCCTGATCTCCTTATCATGACAGTCCGAGCCGCCCGTAGCTATCAGGTTGAATCTGCTGCACCATTGAAGCATTGCCTTTTCATATTCATCGGTATGACCGGGGTAATACACTTCCAGTCCGTCAATGCCTATGATGTCGGGGTCAAGAAATTCAGGCATGATCTTCTCAACGGTTTCTACGGGAGGGAGCACCTCTTTATAATGGCTGTCTCCCGGAAATGATCCTGCAGCAGGATGGGCAAGCACCTTTACAACATTATATTTATTCAACAGCGGGGTTATTTGTCCCATATCTATCCCGGAAGGGATATATGCTACACTGCTGTTGCCGATTAACATGTCGATTGTTTTTTTATCCTCTATACCGTGATTCTGTGACAGGGCCATAAAAAAATGTCGGCGTGTTACATTGTCAGCTAATGCTGTGATTTCATCAACGGTCAGGTCTCTCTTTAATACAGGAGACGTTCCCTGTGGTCCGAATTCCCTGTTAATGGCTTCCACCCTGTCCGAGACAAGCGCAATTCCCCTTCCTTTAGACAGGATGTGAGTAATATCCTGCCTGAATTCTGTATTTTCCAGAAATGCATGAGGAAAATACAAAAGCAGATGCAACGATCCGGTGAAGTATGAACGGGTAAATCTTAAAGACACTTCCACACCGGTCACAACCTGCATCCCTGCAGCCCTTCCTGCTCCCACAAACTCATCAAGTCCTGCAATGGTGTCATGATCGGTTAACCCTAACGTTTTTATACCCAGTTCATCTGCCCGGGACACAAGCCCGGATGGTGTGTATTCACCGTCAGATGCAGTACTGTGGTTATGGAGATCAGCTACTATTGATTGAGAAGTCATAAAACGTCCTTTCGGTTTTAGCTATAATTACGTATATCAATAAAATAAAGTCTGGGTTCTCTTCGACATTTAACTACTTTTTATTGAGATGCAATAATAATCAATTGCATTCATCATACCATAGATATTTCAATCTCATTATAGCTTCCATTAAACGAAAAACATCTGTATCCATAATAATAAGTGCGACATACTCCCGCTTCATTGATTTTTCATCAGGAAATGTGTAAGTTCTTATAAATGACGAAATATATATTACTGGCAACCGGAGGGGCCATCGGCACAATTCTGAGATACTCCATGTCCGGACTCACCTATCGAATGGTCAACGGTGTTTTCCCATGGGGGACGATCGCTGTTAATCTTTCCGGCTCTTTTGCCATAGGTCTTTTATGGGGCTTTTTTGAAATCCATAACATTTCGTCAAACATGCGGAACTTTATTTTCATTGGCGTGCTTGGAGGGTTCACTACATTTTCGACGTACGCACTGGAGAGTCTTAATCTTATCAGGGACGGTGAGATAAAACTGGCATTGACTAACCTGCTTATCAGCAATATCTGTGGTCTGCTTCTGGTGTTTGCCGGATTTATGCTGTCCAGATTTATTTTTAACCTTATCAAATAGGACATATATTATGAAACTGCCAGAAAATGGTGAACTCTTAAGAGTGTTTGTAGGAGAAACAGACAAATACAAAGACAAACCGCTTTATGAAGCAATCGTGATGAAAGCCAGGGAACTGAACCTCGCAGGAGCCACTGTTTTCAGGGGGATCATGGGATATGGAGCTACTTCAAGAATTCACTCCATTAAACTTCTGCGCCTTTCAGAAGACCTCCCTGTAATGATAGAGATAGTCGATACAGAAGACAATATTAATAAACTCCTTCCTTTTTTAGATGAGACTGTAACAGAAGGATTGATCACGATGGAAAAAGTCAGGGTCATTAAGTACAGACATGGTAAAAATGATTAATGTCAAAGCTCCAATACCAAATCAAGCCTGTTTCCAAATTAGGACGAAATAACAGATGAATTTAATGAACCGGTTTCTGACATTTAATTATTGGACATTCAATTGGCATTGGAGCTTTGACATTTGACATTATCAGTTTTTATGTCTATTTAAAAACTGATTTCTCATTTTCATACGTCTCCATAATTTCCTTCTTCAGCTCTTCCACCCTCTCAGTGCCTATTTTCAGGAAAACTGATGAAGGTAATGCATGAAGCTCTATTGACTCGTCAGGCTTCCTGTACCCAATTCCCAGTGATTTGCAAAAGTAGTTTGCAAGATTAACACATGCAACCCCCTTTGCCGTAACCTCATCTTCTATATCTTCCAGTCTATCATTGTTCAGGTGGTGCATACCGATAACATGAACAAGTAATGACGGAAACCCCCATTTCTTTACCAGGGCAGTGCCGATCTCAGCATGGTCATACCCGTACACCTTTGCCTCTGCAGCTATTGAGTCAATATGTTCATTGTGCGTTTTCATCATCGCCTCAGTAAATGCTTCAGGAGACTCATTATTCATAAATACCTTTCCGAGATCATGCATCAGGCCTCCGATAAAAGCTATATCAGAAACTGTTTTCCCATGTCCTGATGAAATGAGCCACGATGCAAAGGCCGCTCCAACTGAATGGTCCCACATTTCCTGTTCTGTAGTTCCAAACTTGTTATACAGGGACTTGGTAGAAACAGACAGGACAAGACTTTTTATCGTCTTCATTCCCAGCACCATCAAAGCCTGCTGCAGGCTCGTGATTTCCTGGGGTAATCCATATAAGGCGCTGTTGGATATCTTCAGGATCTTGACTGCCAGCGCCTGGTCTGTCTCAATGATATGCTCCAGGTCATTCATTGAAGAACTTTCATCACTGAGAGCATCCAGGATTTTCCTGGCAACAGATGGGAGCACATTGATGTCCCCAGCCTTCTTTATTAACTCGTCCTTTGAAACAACCGTGTCCATCTATGCCTCCACTAAAGGAAATACGTACATTATAATTTCCAGCTTAACCTATCCATTACTTATCGTGAATATTTATAGAAAACTTAACCGCAGGTAATTACATTACACTTATTTCATTGATATGTTCCTCTCTCTTGACATTACCATCCGGCTTATATTATTATTTCAAAGTTTAAAACCTTTAATCTGGTCCAGAGAGACCTGAAAGGAAAATGAGTATGTACATATCACCAGTCACGTCATTCCGTTTAACCAGCGAATTTTTATCATTTTTCTTAATAGCTACCGGTATATCTACCTGCCGGGAAGGATCGTTTTATGCCTAAAGTACTGCTGGACAGCAAGGAAGTTAAAAGGGCCCTTACGAGAATAGCCCACGAAGTCATCGAAAGAAATAAAGGGATAGAGGATATCTGTCTTGTTGGAATACAGCAGGGCGGTGTTCTCCTTGCAAGAAGGATCGCTTCCATCATTGAATCGATCGAAGGCAAAAGCGTTGAGGTAGGGACACTCGACATTTCTTTTTACAGGGATGATATTCACCAGACATTAAAACAGCCTGTGGTAAAGGAAACTGATATCCCCTGCTCAATAACCGATAAAACAGTCGTGCTTGTAGATGATGTCCTGTTTACAGGGAGAAGCATAAGGTCGGCCATGGATGCCCTTATTGATTTTGGCAGACCGGCACAGATACAGCTCGCGGTACTTATAGACAGGGGCCACAGGCAGCTGCCCATACGGCCAGACTATGTTGGGAAAAATATACCTACCTCTTTTAATGAAAGAATAGAAGTTGCTTTCGAGGAAGAAAAGAAACAGGACAGGGTAACCTTAATCAGCAAGAAGAAGAAAATGGATGAATAATTTTATCTATTTGAGTATGAAATATGTTTGATTCAAAAGACCTGCTGGGAATCAAAGACCTTTCTCCTGAAGAGATAAGCTATATTCTTGATACAGCTTCTAACTTCAGTGACGTATTAAAAAGAGATATAAAAAAGGTCCCGACTTTGAGAGGGAAGACTGTTGTCAGCCTCTTTTTTGAGCCCTCGACCAGGACCAAGACCTCATTTGCCCTGGCAGCCAAAAGGCTGAGCGCTGACTTTGTTAATTTTTCGGTCTCCACCAGCAGTGTAGTAAAGGGTGAAAGCATCAGGGATACTGCCCTGACAATCCAGTCCCTCGGGGCTGATTATGTTCTGGTCAGACATGCGTCATCAGGCGTCCCCCATTTTCTGAGTAAACTTGTAGACATGTCTGTCATCAATGCCGGAGACGGCGCAAATGAACATCCAACCCAGGCTTTATTGGACCTGCTGACCATACAGTCGCACAAGAAATCCTTTAATGGACTTACGGTCGCCATAATTGGAGATATTGCTCACAGCAGGGTTGCAAAGTCCAATATATACGCGCTGACAAAACTCGGGGCCAATGTCAGAGTGATCTGTCCCCCTACCCTTATGCCGGCTGACGTAAGCAGACTTGGCATTGAAGTGTTTCACTCGATTGACGAAGGGTTAAAAAAAGCAGACGTCATCATGACCCTCAGGCTCCAGCTTGAGCGCCAGACCAAAGGGTATCTGCCCTCTTTAAGGGAATATTTTAAACTCTACGGCCTGAACCATGAACGGGTAAAGCTGGCCAAGAAGGACGCAATCGTCATGCATCCGGGTCCCATGAACAGGGGCGTTGAAATAGCTTCATCCGTTGCAGACGGTCCTCAGTCAGTCATTCTCGAACAGGTGACAAATGGAATAGCGGTCAGGATGGCTGTTTTATACCTGCTTGCAGGAGTAAAAAAATGACAATACTGATTAAAAATGGCCGCATCATAGACCCCTCTCAAAATATCGACGGGCAGAAAGACCTGTTAGTAAAGGGAAGCAAAATACAGGACATCTACCCTGCAGGCAAGGCGCCAAAAGCAAAGAAAACGGTCGATGCATCCGGATGTATTGTCATCCCGGGTCTGGTTGATATGCATGCTCATCTCAGGGAACCCGGTTTTGAGTACAAGGAGACTATTTATACCGGCACCATGTCTGCGGTGAAAGGAGGGATAACAACGGTATGCTGCATGCCAAACACTAATCCCATAAATGACACGGTATCCATTACACAGTTTATTATTGATAAAACAGCCAAGGAAGGGGCCTGTACCGTCCACCCTATCGGGGCAATAACCACCGGACAGAAGAGCGAGGAACTTACAGAGCTTGAGGCCCTGTTAAAGGCAGGGTGCATCGCTTTTTCCGATGACGGCATGCCAGTCACAAACAGTCTGATTATGAGACGGGCGCTTGAGTATTCCAAGATATTTAATGTACCGATCATATCTCACTGCGAAGATGAGGCACTTGCAAAAGGCGGTGTTATGAATGAAGGCTTTGTCTCGACCATACTCGGACTTAAAGGGATACCCAAAGCTGCTGAAGAGGTCATGGTCGCAAGAGACATTTCTCTGTGCGAGCTTACAAAAGGGAGACTGCATATTGCACATGTATCAACAGAAGGCTCTGTGAATTTAATAAGAGACGCAAAGAAAAGGGGAGTACATGTAACAGCCGAAACATGCCCCCATTATTTCACTCTCACGGATGAGTCTCTTATCAGTTATGATACAAACCTTAAAGTCAATCCTCCCATAAGAACAGAACAGGACGTCGAGGCCATAAAAGAGGGATTAAGAGACAACACAATTGATGTTCTGGCAACTGACCATGCGCCTCACCATTTTGATGACAAGGACAGGGAGTTTGACGCGGCAGCTTTCGGTATATCAGGCTTTGAAACAGCATTTTCCCTTGGCCTTGGACTGGTGGATCAGGGCATCCTGGCCTTAAAGGATCTTATCAGAAAGTCAACCGTAACTCCTTCTGATATTATAAGAATTAACAAAGGGACCTTGTCTTCGGGCGCTGATGCTGACATAGCAATAATCAATACTGAAAAAACGTATACGGTAGATGCATTGAATTTTATCTCCAAAGGGAAAAACTCTCCATTTCATAAATGGAAGCTCAAAGGAACTGTGGAAATGACCATAGCCATGGGCAGGGTTTTTGATTGGAGGGTAAAAGACAGGTCATAGGTTAACCGTTATTTGTTATACGTTAAATGTTAATGACTAATACTTAAGATAATAATGATTAACAACCTAAAGGAAAAGTGATTACAACTTGGACAATATGAAAAAGAAAGCTATATTAGTGCTCGCTGATGGTGCCGTCTTTGAAGGATATAATTTCGGAGCTGAAGGTGAGACCATCGGTGAAGTAGTTTTTAATACATCAATGACCGGATACCAGGAAATATTGACGGATCCTTCATATAAGGGACAGATAGTCGCAATGACCTATACACAGATCGGTAATTACGGGACCAATCCTGAAGATGCAGAATCCCGTTCACCCCATGTCGAAGGCTTTATCGCAAAGGAGTTCTTTGACTTTCCTAGCAACTGGAGGTCAAAAGAATCACTTGGTCAATATCTCAAAAATAATAATAAAGTCGGAATTTACGGCATTGATACGAGGGCACTGACCGCTCATCTCCGTGATAACGGGGTACAGATGGGAATAATCTCTTCTTCTGACCTGGACCCATACAGCCTTCTTGAAAAGGTTCGCAGCCATCCCGGGATATCATCTCTCGACCTTGTCAGCGAAGTCACTACTAAGAAAACCTATGAGTGGAAACACAACCTTTGGAAATTAAATGCGGACGACGGACAACGGACAACGGACAACGTATTAAAAGTTGTTGTCTACGATTTTGGCGTTAAAAGGAATATTCTCCGTCATCTGGCAGAGACAGGCTTTGACATAACCGTGGTCCCGGCAAAGACACCCCCTGAACAGGTAATAGATAAGTATGATGCTATAGTTCTCAGCAATGGTCCAGGAGACCCCCAGGTAGTAACTTATGCTGTTGACATCACAAAACAGCTTCTGGGAAAAAAGCCGATACTCGGTATATGCCTCGGTCATCAGATCATCGGCCAGGCCCTTGGCGGAACAACCTATAAGCTGAAATTCGGTCACCATGGAGCAAACCACCCTGTGATGGATCTGTCTACACGAAAAGTCGAAATCACGTCACAGAACCATAATTACTGTGTTGACATGAAGAGTCTTCAGGGTGAGGTTGAACTGACTCATAAAAATTTATATGACGGGACTGAAGAAGGAATAAAGCACAGGGACATCCCATTGCTCTCATTTCAGTATCATCCGGAAGCCGGGCCGGGCCCGAACGATTCAGGATATATATTTAAAAGTTTCAGGGAGTTGATTGAAAGACAGTAAGGAAAAGGGGTCGAGGGGCTCAGGGATCCAAGTTTTGGTCGTCATGCCCGAAGTCTGTAATCGGGCATCCAGAGCAAACTGAAAAGACCAGATTCCGGCTTAAGAACTGCCGGAATGACAGGATATTCACAGAGTTCTTACAAAAAAATATTAGTGTGAAGGATACCGATAAAAGCACTTATGAATTAAGCATCATGGACAACATACTTACATTTACAACTTCATCATTTAAGGCGGAAAAGACCAGTGTCCTCCCTTCAGGGGTCTATTCAAAGGAGTTCTCTTCGATGCTGCTGGCATCAGCCCTGTGTGTAATTGTTTATATGTTTTCAGACGTTATAGAGAACACTTTTTTCCGATCAGCATTATTCTTATTATGTTTCATTACCTTTTTTTATGGCTCACGGAAATACATATTTTGTGATAAGAAACTCAAGGTTGAATTTGACAATAACAGAAAATCAGCAATTATAAGCCGTCCCGGATTTATCATGATAAAAAAAGAAGAGATCCCTTTCAGCAATATTCGGTCTGTTGATATTGGACACAGGAAATTCACTCCTGACAATCCGGATGGTGTTGCATTTGTAGAGAAAATATCAGCACAGCACGGCAGTTACGTTCCGGGACTTGGAGAAGAGGAAGAGTTCGTAACATTATCTTTAATATTAACTGATGGAACAGAGAGAGTAATTTTTGCGGGTCATATAGAAGATGAGCCTGGAATACCTTTGAATAAAATGAGAGCCCACCTGGGTATGAAGGGAATATAAATGCCAAAGAGAACAGATATTAAGTCTATCCTGCTTATCGGGTCTGGTCCTATCGTGATCGGGCAGGCCTGTGAATTCGACTATTCAGGCACGCAGGCCTGTAAGGCGCTTCGTGAGGAAGGGTACAAAGTAATACTGGTCAATTCAAACCCTGCCACGATCATGACTGATCCTGAAACAGCTGACGTAACATACATAGAGCCGTTAACATCTGACATCCTTGAAATGATAATTGAAAAGGAGCGGCCTGATGTGCTCCTGCCGACCATGGGAGGACAGACCGCTCTGAATCTTGCCGTAGAACTTTCAGAAAATGGCATTCTCGACAGATATAATGTTGAGCTAATAGGAGCAAAACTTCCAGCCATTAAAAAAGCTGAAGACAGGGAGCTGTTTAAGGAAGCCATGACAAAAATAGGCCTTGACACGCCCAAAAGCTCCTTTGTTACATCTTTTGAGCAGGGTATTGCATCTCTTGATTATCTTACGTTTCCCCTTATACTGAGACCTTCATTTACCCTTGGAGGTACGGGAGGAAGCATCGCTTATAACAGATCAGAATATGACGAAAAGCTGAAAACCGCGCTTAAACTCAGTCCGGTCACCCAGGTGCTTGTTGAAGAGTCTGCACTTGGATGGAAAGAGTATGAGCTTGAAGTCATGCGGGACAATAAGGACAATGTTGTCATTATCTGTTCCATCGAAAACTTTGATCCCATGGGAATTCACACCGGAGACTCCATAACGGTTGCACCTGCTCAAACGCTCTCCGATAAGGAGTATCAGATTATGCGTGATGCCTCCATCGCCATCATGCAGGAAATAGGTGTTGATACCGGCGGATCAAATGTTCAGTTCGCTGTTAATCCTGATGATGGACGGATGATCGTAATTGAAATGAATCCCAGGGTATCCAGAAGCTCGGCCCTCGCCTCAAAAGCCACAGGTTTTCCGATCGCAAAAATAGCGGCCAAACTGGCAATTGGTCTGACTCTGGACGAGATACCCAATGACATTACAAAAGAAACCCCGGCATCGTTTGAACCTGCGATTGACTATGTTGTAACAAAATTTCCGAGATTTGCCTTTGAAAAATTTCCGGATGCCGATGCAACACTCATGACCCAGATGAAGTCTGTAGGAGAAGCAATGTCGATTGGAAGGACCTTCAAGGAGTCTCTCCAGAAGGCGATCAGAAGTCTTGAGATAGACAGTTACGGCTTTGAAGCTATTGAAACAGATGTGGAAACAATAAAGTCAAAATTAAGGATCCCGGAATGGGACCGGCTGTGGTATCTTGCCCAGGCATTCAGGGAAGGAATGAGTTTTGATGAAATATTTGACCTGTCAAAGTTTGATCCGTGGTTTCTCTATAATGTCAAGCAGATAGTTGATTTTGACCAGATGCTTTATGTGACATCACAAAACAGTCCGGAGCGGATACCGGATGATCTCCTTGAAGAGGCCAAATCATACGGGTTTTCCGACAAAAGAATTGCCAGCATATTTGGGATAACAGAAAAAGATGTGAGGGAGCAGAGAAACCGCATGGGATTAAAAGCAGTGTACAAAATGGTTGATACGTGCGCTGCTGAATTCAAAGCATTCACTCCCTACCTTTATTCAACATATGAAAAACCATTCTATAGAGCGCAAGTGCGAAAGCACGGAAGCGCGGAAGAAAAAAACAACTTACCGACTTCCGAGCTTTCGGGCTTACGAGCTGTTGCGTGTGAAGCCAACCCTACTGACAGGAAGAAAGTGATTATTCTTGGGAGCGGTCCCAACAGGATCGGACAGGGAATTGAATTTGACTACTGCTGTGTACATGCTGTGTATGCCCTGCGGGAGCTTGGTTACGAAACCATAATGGTCAATTGCAATCCGGAAACAGTCAGTACTGATTACGACACTGCTGACAGGCTTTATTTTGAGCCTCTGACATTAGAAGATGTCTTAAGTATTATTCATACGGAAAAACCCGAAGGTGTTATCGTACAGTTCGGAGGACAGACTCCCCTGAAACTGGCTGTTCCTCTTGAAAAGGAAGGGGTAAAGATTCTGGGGACATCGCCTGATTCAATAGACCGTGCCGAGGACCGGAAGCGCTTCAAGTCCATCCTGCATAAACTGGACCTGAAACAGCCTGAAAGTGAAACTGCCCTGTCAGTTGATGAGGCGGTAAAGGCAGCCGCTGCAATAGGCTATCCTGTAATGGTCAGACCCTCATACGTGCTTGGAGGCCGGGCCATGGAGATAGTCTATGATGAAGCAAGTATTTATGATTATATGAAGCGTGCGGTGAAAGCCTCTCCCGAACATCCTATTCTTGTTGATAAATACCTTGAAGACGCAATAGAGATTGATGTAGACGCCATTTCTGATGGAAATAACGTTGTCATAGGAGGCATTATGGAACATATCGAAGAGGCCGGAATACATTCCGGTGATTCAGCATGTTCATTACCCCCCTACTCTCTCTCAGCAGACGTGCTGCATAATATTAAATCTCATACAAAAGCCCTTGCCAGGGAACTGGATGTAATTGGCCTCATGAACATCCAGTTTGCTGTCAAGGACAACAAGATATACATTCTGGAAGTCAACCCGAGGGCATCCAGAACAATCCCATACGTGAGCAAATCCATAGGAATCCCTTTGGCCAAGTTAGCTGCCAAGGCAATGGTAGGAAAAAAACTGGATGAAATGGGCCTTTCTACTGAGCGCCATATATCACATTTCAGTGTAAAAGAGGCTGTATTCCCATTTGACCGCTTTGCAGGCGTAGACACGCTGCTGGGGCCTGAGATGAAGTCAACAGGAGAAGTAATGGGGATTGATAAGGACTTTGGCCGGGCCTATGCCAAGGCCCAGTCTTCCGCAGGGAACATGATGCCGCTCAAAGGAAATATATTTATCAGTGTCAAGGACAAGGACAAACCTGCCATACTGCCTTTGGCAAACACACTGGCATCACTGGGGTTTACAATGGTAGCTACAAAGGGGACCGCTTTTTAACTGAAACAGCAGGGCATACAGGTGGATACCATAAATAAAGTCATGGAAGGGAGTCCTCACTGTGTGGACCTGATAAAAAACAATATAATTGATTTTATTATCAATACCGTAACCGGAGCTAAGGCACAGAAAGACTCTTTCTCAATCAGGGAAGCTGCATTACAGCACGATATTCCATATACAACAACAGTTGCCGGTGCCCGGGCAACGGTCAACGCAATCGAGATAATGGTGAAAAAACAGATAAACGTTAAATCAATCCAGGAATATCATAAGGTATAATAAATGAACGTTCAGCTTTACTTTCATCCATACTGATTGTTAAAATTTTGCTGGAGAAATGACCATGAAAAAAGAACCCATGACGCCTGAGGGTCATCAGAAACTGAAAGACGAGCTTGAACATCTTATCAAGGTCCAGCGACCGGAAAATGTAAAGGCAATAGCTGAGGCACGTGCTCATGGTGATCTTTCTGAAAATGCGGAGTACCATGCCGCCAAGGAAAAACAGTCTTTCATGGAAGGCCGCATCCAGGAAATTCAGGGAAAGATCGCAACAGCAAACGTTATTGATCCTTCTACCATCAATCACGACAGAGTAGCTTTTGGAGCCACCGTGAAAGTTCTGGATGTGGATACTGATGAGGAAAAGACCTATAAGATAGTCGGTGTTGACGAAGCTGACATAAAAGCAGGCAAGTTATCAATTCATTCCCCCATGGCCAGATCGCTGATAGGCAAAGAGGAAGGGGATGTAGCCATAGTTAAAGCCCCGGCCAGAACGATAGAATACGAGGTAGTAGAGATAAGCTTTGAGTAGAACATTTAAGGCATCGGTTGTAGAGAACAAAAAACTGATCGACAGCCATTATCTTATTACTCTTCGCCCCGCTGTAAAAATCAAAAAACCTCGTCCCGGCACCTTTTTCATGGTTGCTGTTGATACAGGGTTAGATCCTTTGCTTAAAAGGCCTTTCAGCGTCCACAGGTGGATTGATGGTGACTTCCAGTTGTTATATAGAGTCGTTGGAAAGGGAACAAAAATTCTCAGCGA
Source organism: Thermodesulfovibrionia bacterium (assembly GCA_947258735.1). The sequence continues at coordinate 18,030 of CAMYJJ010000018.1, forward strand.
AAAAAAACCGGGTAATGCTCTGGACATACTCGGGCCCCTGGGAAAGGGATTCCCCTCTCCCAAAAAAGATCAACAGGTTATTCTTGTTGCAGGCGGTCTCGGAGTAGCCCCGATTTTTGCCATGGCTGAACATATTAAGAAAAAGAGCCCTCTGCTCTTTTATGGCGCTAAAACAAAAAAGGGCGTCTTACTTATTGACGAATTCAGGTCACTGGGTATTGATCCAATAGTCTCAACCGATGACGGCTCCTTAGGCAGAAAGGGTAATATTGTTAATGTATTAAATAAATATGTTACCCGTCACCCGTCACCAGTTACGCGTCACGTACTGTACGCCTGTGGTCCTGAGATAATGCTGAAGGCCCTTTCTGATCTTGCATCTGAATTAAAAATGAAAGGCTATGTTGCTATGGAACAGAACATGGCCTGTGGAATCGGTACGTGCCTCGGCTGTGTTGTAAAGACAAGAAAAGGACACAAACGTGTCTGCAAGGAAGGACCTGTATTTCCGATTGAGGAGATAGTGTGGAAATAAATCAGGTTATTGGTTATAGGTCATTGGTTATGGGTTACGACAAATAACATATAACGAGTAACGAATAACTTCAAAGCTAATTTATATGACTAAGAAAACTGCACCAGACCTTAAAGTCCGGATTGGCAACCTGAAACTGAAGAACCCTGTCATGACCGCTTCAGGCACGTTTGGTTATGGGGATGAGTATGCTGAATTTGTTGATCTGAGTAAATTGGGAGCTATTGTCGTGAAAGGACTTTCTCTTAAACCAAAACAGGGTAATCCTCCTCCAAGGATTGTAGAGACCCCTGCGGGAATGCTCAACGCAATAGGGCTTCAGAACATAGGGATCGACAGTTTTATAAAGAAGAAGATGCCGTTTCTCAGAGAATGCAAAACAAAAGTGATCGCAAACTTCTTTGGTGACTCCATTGATGAATATGTAAAGGCCGCTGAGAAGCTGAGCTCGGTCAAGGGCATTGATGCCCTTGAAATGAACATCTCCTGTCCCAACAAGCAGGCAGGGTGGATAGTATTCGGCACTGAACCGGAAGTCACCCGTAACGTTGTGAAAGCTGTGCGGAATGCGACAAAGCTTCCCTTAATAGTAAAACTTTCACCAAATGTAACTGATATCTCCCTTATGGCACAGGTAGCCGAAGACGCAGGGGCCGATGCCCTGTCACTCATCAATACCCTCTCAGGAATGGCTATTGATATACAGTCACAAAAGCCAAAGCTGGCCAATATAACCGGAGGGCTTTCCGGGCCGGCCATTAAACCTGTAGCAATACGAATGGTATGGGAATGCTTCAGAAAAGTAGATATACCAATTATCGGTATGGGTGGTATAATATCTGCCGATGATGCTATTGAGTTTATGCTTGCAGGTGCAAGCGCTGTTGCTGTTGGTACAGTAAATTTCATTCATCCCTCAATAACAACAGATATTATCAGGGGGATGAAGGATTATATGAGATATAAGGGAGTTATATCCATACAGGATCTAATCGGGGCCATAAAGTGCTAGACAGACCAATCATTACATTAACAACAGATTTTGGACTGAAAGATCCTTTTGCAGGTCTGATGAAGGGGGTCATCCTCGGCATCAATCCGAAAGCCATGATAACAGACATTTCTCATTATATTGAACGACATAATATATTTGATGCATCTCAGGCCATATCAATGAGTTACCATTTTTTTCCTCCCTCAACAATTCATATTGCGGTTGTTGATCCTGGCGTAGGAGGAAAAAGAAGACCCATCGTTGTTGCTACGGATAATTATTTTTTCGTTGGTCCCGACAATGGCATTTTCACTCCAATTTTTAAAGAAGAGAAAGACCGGAATTTAAAAGTCTTCCATATAACCTCATCGCATTACTTTCTGCCCATGAGCGGGTCCACCTTTCACGGGAGAGACATCTTTGCCCCAGTTGCAGCCTGGCTCTCTAAAGGGGTTGATTCATATAAATTCGGTCCGGAAATAACTGATTATGTCACCATATCTTTCCCCGAAACAAAAATATCTGAAGGGGCCATCTCCGGAGAAGTTGTCTCAATTGATACCTTTGGCAATGCCATAACCAACATAACCAGAGAAGAAATGGCAATGCTCACCTCCGTTGACTCCAGTGATTCATTTAATATTTATTATAATGAAGAGCAGATGGCCCTTGTAACCTTTTATGCTGAAAACGACACCTCTGCTGCGTCTGCGATAATTAACAGTTTTGGACATCTTGAGATCTTTGTGTATAGAGGTAATGCGTCTCAAAAGCTGAATGTCCACATAGGAGACACCGTAAGCGTTAAGCTTGTCTGACAGAAATGAAAATATTACTTATCGGAAATTTTGCCCCTCCCTATGAAGAAGAAAGTCTTCACAATCTTTCTTTTATGAAAAAACTGGAGGCCGAAGGTCATGAATGTACGGTAATGAATACGTCTGAACATCCTGCTGCTGAAACAAGGTTTATCGAGACCAAAAGCTATATACATTTTTCATTCAGATTATTGCGTGCCTGCTGGAAACAGGACGTTGTTCACTTCTTTACAAAGGGGTATCTCAGACTGGGGCTTTTAAAACTGATGACCTCAATACTGGTCGGTACTCTTTACAGGGCCAGAACATTCATAACAATCCATTCAGAGTTATTTGCAATTGCAGGGCAGATGCGAAGCCCTGTTGGCGGTCGTCAGACCCTCTTTACCGCATTTACCCTGGCCGGTAAAATTATTTGTGCAGACAGGGACACATATGATGTTGCAGCCATGTACATGAAAAAGTCCAACTTTGAACTGATTCCTTCTTTTATTCACATTCCTGATGACATGATCGATATCAAGTCCGGTATGTTGGATGAAATTGCATCCATGGAAAAAGTAATCGTATTTTCAAATGTCCGGTTTCCATCATTAACGTTTGATATTCTCAACAAGCTCCTGACAGACTATCCCCTTCCATCTGGCACGGCAATTGTGGTTGCTGTTACTGAGAAACCGACGTCAAACATGAAGCGCCTCCTTGAGGAGAAGGGGAAAAGCACAGGCGAAAACCTCTTTCTCATTGATGCCGATGATATGCATTCAGTGATGGCTGCTCATTCCCATGCGGATATTATACTTCGTCCCATGAGCTGCGACGGTACAACATTTTTTGAAAGCTTTGCCATCTCTGTCAAGAAGACCCTCCGTTCAGGCAGCTATGTATACTTTCCCAATGGATTACTGTTTGTTAAAGAGGGCGACACATCAGAGATGTGCGCGTGTATTATAAACACATTGCTTTGTGTAGAATCAGGACAGCTGCCTGAGATAAAAGACGGGGATTCATACGCAAGGATTTTAAATCTCTATCAGGGGAAGGACTGATGCTTCGCTGGTCGTGTCCGTTGTCCGTGTCCGTTTTATTTCACAATGACTTATGCAGTTTTGTAAGCATCATACTGACTTTCTCATATTGCTTTCTCAGCTCCGGGCAACGCTCTTCTTTTATGTAGCCCAAATCCCTGCCAAGCATTAGTTGATATTTAATCTCTCCAGATGATCCACGGGCAATACTTACAAAATACTTATACTCATTCCGGCTAAATCTATGCCCGCCTTCCATCAAATTCATTGATACCGAAGCTGCTGCCCTCCTCATCTGCGATATCATCCCATATTTCTCTTCTTTTGGAAATTTCCCCGTTTCTCTATATACCTGCAATGTCAACTCATGTGATAGCTTAACTACATCT
>CAMYJJ010000019.1 GCA_947258735.1 Thermodesulfovibrionia bacterium
CCTTTTTTACATTTAGACAATATCCCCAGCCCTTCCAGTTCATATAGAATTAATTCATTTATCCAGCTTCCATATCCTACAGCCATTGCGATGTCAGCATTACCCTGCTTAATGCTCCGGTAAGCAAGCTCCATTGCATTGCCGCCACAGGGAGAAAGGCTTGCAAGGCTTGTATTCGGCCCCATAAACTCGATAAACGCTGAAAGGAAGCTGAAGAGATTATTATTCAGGGACTCCAGAAGAAAAAAAGGATTGACCTTATTCAGCATTGATTTGTTCAGTATTTTCTGGTCCGTGTTCTGCCATTGATCATCAACGCTATCTCTCATGGCAGGGTACATAAACTCAGATCCGACATGAGTAAAGTCACCTGCAGCAACGTAGAGGGCCCTCCGGCCGGGAGAAATATCAGTGATGCTTTCTATTGACCCTGATATCGCTTCCCATGCGGAGCAGAAACCCAGCATGGCACCCCGGTTCAGAAACTTCATCTGGCCTGCCTGCCTCGGAGAAATATCATCGGGAAGCTCGTGTTTGTCTGTCCTGCCCATATACTGCAGAAAATCCGGCAGACCCTCTCTGGGATCATGAACAATGCCGGACTTCATTCCCTGGATATTGTTCCAGTTCTCTTTCACACTGCTTCCAAGAGGCGCTGTTAGTCCTACCCCTGTAATAACTACTTCCCTGTTATTCACTTAGAGCTTCGCCTCCCTCGTCAGCCGAAAAAAAAACTGTCTCTGCTCTTCTTCATCTTCAATGTCAGACAGGGGAATAATGTCGCCTGCAAATTCAGTCAGAATTTTCTTTTTGCCGTTGACCTTGCCTGTCCCCTGGTACACTCTTTCTTCTCCGGAACCCTTTGACAATGCCTTCACTTCCAGCTCAACCTGATCGCCGGGTAAGGCAAAACCGTAAAAACTGGATTTCTTAACATTACTGATCAGAAACCAGTCCTTAAAGTCAGATGACACCGCCTCCAGCCAGCCGGTTAACTGTGTTAATGCCTCGAGCAGCATTACGCCGGGCATGATAGGGTTTTTAGGGAAGTGAAATTCCAGAAAATCTTCACTCATGGCAACATTCTTTATACCCTTAATGAATTCACCCGCTTTATATTCCGTAATATGATCAATTAACAGATATCTCATTTCTCTTATTTATTCTCCTGAACGGAATTTGTTATTAGTTATTAGTTATTAGTTATTAGTTATTTGTTATTAGTTATTAGTTATTAGTTATTAGTTATTAGTTATTTGTTATTAGTTATTTGTCATCCTGAATTTATTTCAGGGTCTCACAACTCATTGCAAACATGAGATTCTGAAACAAGTTCAGAATGACACGTACCGGAATTTTCGCTTTCCTAAAAAATACCAGTTTGTATAAGACAATGCAGCATTGTATAGATTTTCTCAAATACCATATAACGTATAACGAATAACTTTTTCAATGACCTGTCATAATGACGGTAGCAACAGCATAATCAGCTGAATGAGAAAGCGAAACGGTCAGCTGATCAACATTCTTTTTCCTGCTTATCTTTTCGGTCCAGCCGCTGAGAGACAGGCCGGGCTTCCCCGAAGGGCCACGGACTATCTCAATTTCCTGAAAAGCATGGTCAATACCAGTGCCGGACATGCCTATCCCTAATGCTTTAAGTGCTGCCTCTTTTGCAGCAAACCGGGCAGAAAAATGAGGAAAAGGATCTTTCCTGGACATGCAATAATCTCTTTCATATTCTGTAAAAATGTCTGAGGCAAAGTCCTTGTTGGCTGTGAACACTTTCTTCAACTTTTCAATATCAACAATGTCCACTCCCTGATATATGTTCATTAGGATATGCTCATTCCTCCATCAACAGAGATGGCCTGGCCGGTAATGTAATCCGCGTGGGAAGAAACAAGAAACAGGATCAACTTCGCAATATCAGCAGGTTCTCCGAATCTGGCAGCAGGTATCATCTCAAGGATTTTGTCACCGGCCCTTTTCCTTGCCCTGGTACTCATATCAGTCACAATCATGCCCGGCAACACTGCATTCACCTGTATGCCTTTTCCGGCAAGCTCAACAGCACAGGAACGGGTAAACGATATAAGCCCGCCCTTGGCTGATGCATAGTTTGTCTGACCCCTGCCGCCTTTTAACGCACCGATTGAGGAAATGTTCACTATCTTGCCCGAATGGTTGATCATCATCAATTCTGATGCCTTTTGAGAACATAAAAATGCACCTTTCAGGTTTGTATCAATCACTTTATCCCATTCTGACAATTTCATCGAAAGGAGGAGGTTGTCCTTGATTATGCCCGCATTATTTACAAGAATATCAAGTCGGTTATGTCTTTTGGTAATGAAGTCAAATAGGTTGTTGACCTTATCAGAATCTGAGATGTCTGCTTCAAAGATATCAGCGGTGCCTCCCTTGCTATCTATCTCCTTTTTAACATCTTCAGCCTTTTCCTTAGATCTGTTGTAATTAAGGATCACCTTTGCTCCCGCCTCGGCAAGGAGAAGACAGGTTTCACGCCCAATGCCCCTTGATCCGCCGGTTATAAGAGCTACGTTATCTTTTAAATCTATATGCATTAATTAGTTTCTTTTGTTTTAATTCTTTATCACTTACCTATTTAGTCTCTGTGTATAAATTGTCGTTTTTATTTTTGTCATGCCCGAAGTCTGTAGTCGGGCATCCAGAAGTCATTAAAAACACTGGATTCTCGATACGAGTCTACGCATGAGTCGCTCCGACCCGTTCAAAGAACTGCGGCAATGACGAAAACAACATAGATGTCCAGACTATTCCCTGATGCGTTATTTTTCATATTTCTTAACAACTATAGATGCATTCTGACCGCCAAATCCAAAGGAATTTGAAATGGCAGCACGTACTTTTTTTGATCTCATTTTATTTGGCACATAATCCAGATCACACCTGGGATCAGGATTATCCAGATTGATCGTCGGATGGATTTTGTCCCTGTTAACGCTCAATGTGGTAAATACAAATTCCGGTCCTCCTGAAGCGGCAATCAAATGACCTATCATGGATTTACTGGAATTTACTGCAATATTATAAGCATTTTCCTTAAAAACTTTTTTAATGGCCAATGTCTCTGCCGAGTCATTCAGTTTCGTTCCTGTTCCATGCGCATTAATATAATCAATGTCATCCAAATTCAGTCCCGCATCTTTCAGGGCATATGCCATTGCGTTCTCAGCGCCATCTCCTTTGGGGTGAGGTGCGGTTACTCTATGGGCATCCATCGTAGAACTATAGCCTGAAACCTCAGCATATATTCTTGCCCCTCTGCTAACGGCAAGGGATTCATCCTCAAGCACTGCCATTCCAGCGCCTTCCCCCATAACAAGTCCTGACCTTTTTCTGTCAAAGGGCCTGCATATTTCTGATGGCTTCAAGGGCAATACAGCAGCAGCTCCGAGGAGAGGGAAAAAAACCAGCCCCACGGGATTAATCATCGAGTCTGCACCGCCGCTCACCATAACATCTGTATCTCCCCGGGCGATTGCCCGAAATGCTGTACCTATGGCCTGGGTCGCCGATGCACAGGCAGTTGTAATAGTCGCGTTATATCCTTTCAGACCAAACATATCTGCAATAAGAGAGGACGGTCTGTTTGAATTGTTTTTTATGACAGATTCCCGCTGGACCTTGCTGTATTCCCGATTAAAACGTTGATAATCGAATTCTTTTTTATTCTTTACCCACTGATGAATGTCTTCAAGTCTGTTTATACCCAGACCTGCAGCAAGGATAACACCTGCCCTGCTCCCGTCTACAGCAACACCTCCTGTCTTTATTTTCTCCAGGCCTGCATCCTCTAAAGCGCGTTTTGCCGCCCATATGGCAAAGAGGGTCCGTCTCTCGCCTTCGCTTTCCGCCGCCTCCGGGAGCTCCTGAATTATCTTTTCCCAGTCATCATCAGTGACAGCCCCGACCGCCTGGACCGGTGAATGTTCGGCACCATCAAGAGATAGCTTTCTAATGCCGGATTCACCTCTCAGCGCCCTGTCCCAACTCTCCTCAACATCAAGCCCCAGGCCTGTTGCAAGTCCAATCCCGGTTATAACGACCCTTCGCTTTTTGTTCATATATGTTCCTTAATTGAGTGTCATAAAAGGATACTGAAAACCCTTTTATTGATCAACAGATGCCGGGATCTTTGAATACATTAACATTCAAAAGAAACCAAATTAGTTTTTTGTATAAGCTTTCGTTATTTTTTTTCATGCCTGAAGCCTGTCTGCCGGCAAGCAGGGTAAGCAGGCATCCAAAACCTGTCCAGGCCACTGGATTCCCGCTCAAAAGACCGCGGGAATGACAGTTCATTGTATGAATAACGAACAAACTCTAATCAGCGTTACCTCTTTTACTTTTTAATAATAGGAGCAGGGATAAAATATATAAGGGCAGCTCATAGAGTACTACGATCATCATGGGCCTGACCATTTTTAGCGGTTCTCCCCATCCAGCCTTCACTCCGGAATCTGTCAGGATATTAAACGGTGAGAAGTGGCCTTCATAAAACGGCCACAACAGGGTAATTCCAATTCCATTCGTAGGATTATTGTCCATGCATGAATCAATAAACAAATGTAACATCCCGCCGAAAAACAGACTTAAAGCAATAATTATATTATTTTGTTTATCTGATATTACATATGCAATGAAGGCCGCGATACCAATGTAAAAAACATTATGGGTCGTTACGTGATGATACATGTTAAACCAGTCAAAAAAAATAAATAGGAAATCCAGGTCAGGAAGAAACCCTCCAATAATAATAGCAGAAATAGATGCCCCGTTGATCGATTTTGCTGATACATACGATACAGATAAATGTCCCAATGGTGTCATGGTTGTCCGGAAATAAATTAATGAAAAGTTTATTTAGTTTAACGAAGTTGAAGGAGTTTATGCGAGATATGGCAAATTATCATTCCTGATGCTTTTTTTTATTTCTTATGGTATATTGTTGAACGGGAACTGGTTGAAGATATTCATACTATTCACCTTCTGTTTTTATGCTTACATATTCTCATTTGCAGAGAATACAATTTAATGGTGAAAGGGGACAGGCTAATGAGTAAAATTCATGATCTGCTGTGGAAAAAATCCGAGACAAAGGGCAAGGCCCAATGGGAAAAGGTCGGAGTGTTGCTGGAGAAAGAACAGGGTAAAATGTCTGTAAAACTGGATCTGATGCCCGCAGGAAACTGGGACGGATGGCTGGTCGTTGCAGAACGTAAATCAAAAGACACACCGTATTAACAACAGGGATCCGGTGTAGGGGCAGACCTCTGTGTCTGCCCTTATTGTATCTTCCCTGACATCTCGGCCGCATGCGCAAAGGGGTAAACACACGCGCACAACGGGCGCATACGCAGGTGCGCCCCTACACCATATATTATTCTGCTATAATCAGGCATGTTTCAAATAACATTACAGGAGGATAATTCTCATGTCTGATAATAAATTTACCTGTGGTGCATGCAGTGTCGCATGGAAAAAGAGCGGTTCCACGAATTGCTGGAGCGCTGATCCATCAAAAGGGCCTGTGAGGCCGTCTTATTGTCCAACCAACAATCACAGTAATGTGATTAACGAGGCGTTTGGTCTATATAAAGAGGACAGTGAAGATGCCAGAATAGCAAAAGTTGCCGCCCGCGTGGAGGGTCTGTGCTACGAGTCTGATCCGGGCAGTGAAACGATCAATGCCCGATGGACCCGGGTAGAAGATACCATCGCCTTTGCAAAACTGATGGGGTATAAGAGAATCGGGATCGCCACCTGTATAGGGCTGCTGGAGGAGACGAACAGTCTCACTGACATTCTCAATGCCCAGGGATTTGAACCACTCAGCATCTGCTGCAAGACAGGCAGCAAGGATAAGCTGGACCTGGGTGTTGATGAAAATGACAAAGTTAGACCTTCATCATTTGAGCCGGCCTGCAATCCCGTGGCGCAGGCCCGGCTCCTGAATCAGGCTGCAACAGACATGAATATCATAGTCGGCCTCTGCGTAGGCCATGATATGCTCTTTTCAAAACACTCCGATGCCCCGGTAACCACGCTGGTCGTAAAAGACCGGGTCACCGGACATAATCCCGTGAGCGTGCTATATGGTCAGAATTTTTATTATAAAAGACTTCAGCAGAAGGAAATAAACCTGAAACGATAAATGTAGGGGCAGACCTCTGTGTCTGCCCTGACTGCAGTCAGACCTGCCCTGAGGAAAGAATTAAGGGCGCGCACACAGGTGCGCCCCTGCATGGGATAATTTAACAATGTTTGGAAAGATCAGTTCTGATCCCTGTATCAGACCCGTTCAGGGGATCCGGCCCGAATTCATTGGGGCCGAGCGTGCCCCGATGAAAGCATGATTCAGCCAGTGTCCAGATAACACCAACAATCGGTATGAATATGATTAACACCCATAATGCTGACTTGTTGAGATCATGCCACCGTTTGGCCTGAACTGCGATACTCGGCCAGGCCATAAAAATCAGATACATTATCTGTGCATCATTGACTTCCTTCATGTTAATGGTTGCACCCTCAAAATAACTGAGTATAACAGCACCCAGAGTTACAATAAGCAGGAATATAATATATGATTTTCTGCAGATTCTCCCCTCAACCGAAAAAAGAAACCATGTTCCACTTTTTTCAATACTTTTCTTCGTCTGAATCTCTTTGCTGTTCATATCATTGGCTCTTTATAGCTATTCTATCACGCTCTGAGTGGTAAAAAATAATTATATATTTTTTTAATATAAATATTTCATGTAAATTCAATAATTAATATTATAACCACTTCAAAACTGCAACTAGATACAAAAGGGGACATTTATATACCGTTTGAGTGCCCGAATGATCCTGTGGGAAAGCTACGGTATTTCAAGCTGGTGAATGGGCTAAATTATGAGAAACTCGGGACACTATGGGCCGGGACCCAGAGCAGTTGATGGATTGGTTGAGTGGTAGGCATAGGCCGTGTGGGAGGAATGTCGAAAATATAGAGAAATTCTTAGTTAAAAAACTATACAAGCCATGTGTTAATTTATTTAAGATTATACAGCTTCAATATAGTTACTTTTTGTCGCACGCCTGCCGCTCGTAATTTATTCTTACCTTTATATCCCCGCCGGAGTTCTGACACTCTAGGGAATTGACATCCAATATCTTCTTTATATATTGTCTCCATGTCTTTGACGGTAACTTTCTCGGCTCATATTCAGATACGTCTATTATTTCAACTTCCGCATCACGTGCTAACAGTTCATCTCCCGGCCTTGCCATACCCTGCTTCAGACGAATTCCCCATGACTTGTTGGAGTAATATGCATGATAACTGCGGGAAAAAGCCGCCTTCCAGGCACATGTTGAATGGGGTTTCCCGCTCAAGGATATCGCTGACGCCCTGAGTGTGCATTTCTCTACTGTAAGCTGCATGGTTCGGAGGCTAGACTCAGAAATGCAAGGTTGCAAGACCTGACCCAACCTCTCACACCGGTCTCCGGGGCGTTCTGTCAAATTAATCAGAAAGGAGTATCAAGATGATCAGGAATTTACATGCAGGCTAATCTGAGAACTTACAAGACCTTCATGACCAAGGAGTTTCTGGACTGTGCGAATGTCATACTCAGCGAGAAATAGTATATACCAAACTTATAACCGTCTAAGGCGATTTTGGATTGTGTTGCAGGAACTTTCCGCTTTTTTTATTGCCTCCAGCTTACAGGCGACGTTGAGGTCTGGAGGATACGCTTTGCAGTGCCGTGGGTTGTTGCCTGTTCCTGTTGCAGGGTAAGGCGCTGCAGCATCTGGTGCATCTGCTCGGCTTGGGTGGACAGTTCTTCTGCTGCCGCGGCACTTTCTTCGGCATTGGCGGTGTTCTGTTGAGTGACTGTATCGATTTGAGTAATCCCCTGATTGACCTGGGCAATCCTCTGTGCCTGTTCACTGCTGGCAACGGCGATCTCACTGACTATATCAGACACCTTGGTGACGCCTCCGACGATCTCCTGCAACATCTCAGCAGTCTGGTTGGCAATGACGCTGCCATTTTCGGCTTTTTTCACTGAGCTTTCGATTAGCTCGGCTGTTTCCTTGGCAGCCTTGGCGCTGCGGGTGGCCAGGTCGCCTACCTCTTTAGCAACCACGGCAAAGCCTTTGCCGTGCTGTCCGGCGCGGGCAGCTTCAATAGCGGCGTTGAGCGCCAGCAGGTTGGTCTGATTAGCGATCTCGTCGATTGTCTTTATGATCATGGAGATATTTTGACCGGCCTGGTTGATATCCTCCATGGCCTCAACCATCGATTGCATCCGGTTGTTTCCCTGTTGAGCATCCTGCTGCGCCTCGACGGAGAGCTGGTTGGCCTGATTGGCATTTTCAGCGTTGCTGGTCGTCTGGGCAGACAACTCATTCAACGATGCGGAGATTCCCTCAAGGCTGCTGGCCTGCTCGGTGGCACCCTGAGAGAAGGCCTGGCTGGAGCCGGAAATCTGGTGGGCGCCATTGGCGACCTGTTCGCTTGCTTTACGGATTTCCCCCATCAAGTGATTCAATGCACAATTGGTTTTCGCCAGCGGTTCGCGGATCAGTCCTTGCGCAGTAAAGGTGAAATCTCCTTTTGAGAGCTTATTGAAGGCGGCCAGAATTTCATCCTGCAGGTTGTCGGCAAATCCATCTAGGGCCTGGCCTAAACGTCCCAGCTCGTCGCCACGATTTAACCGCAATCGGGTGGCGAGGTTGCCATGCTCCATGTCGCTGAGCATCTGAACAATCTGGATCAGGGGTCTGGTTAACGAGCGGGTGGCAAAAAGGGCAATAATGATCCCGAGACTCACAGCCCCGATCAGCATGTAAATAATGGTCGCTCGGGCATCTTTAGCTGTGATTGAGTTTGCCTCAGCTTTTATACCCGCCTGGGTTACTTCAAATTCTTTAAGTTTTGTGATCGAATTATCAATAGACTTTGCTACTGAGGCACCCTCACGTTTCATTAAAAAGAGAGCTTTTTTATGTCCCTCCTCGGACATTGCAAGCTGGATGAGTTTTTCTCGGGCCGGCATATAGTTTTTCAAGGTGTTTTGCAGCACCTCAAATTCATCAAGGATAGCCCCTGTTTTTAGTCTTCCCTGAAACTGAGAAAGGAGTGTTTCAATAGTTTCGTCAAGCTCTTTTATATGTTCTATGTTTTTTTGTTGTCGCGTTTCGTCGTTGCCATAGAGTAGGATATCCCGCATGGAAATTCGCATTCGCTGATAAGCAGTTGAAACATCGGAAATCAAAGATATTGGGACAGTATTGAATTCGTAAAGTTCCTGGTCCCTCTTATCCATAACCTCCATGTGCATGATACTGGTGACACCGATCAAGCCGGCAAACATGGCGACAAGAAAAAAACTGACCAACATTTTTACTTTGATGGGGAGATTCCGCCCCAGGAAGGCACTATTTTCAAAATTTTGCAGGAAATTTTTCATCGGTTTATCTCTTGTAATGATTTTGGAAGTTTTCTCATCGAGAATGAAATTGCTTCCATGGTTTTTCCTAAATTTAATCCAGTCATGCCTTCCTTGCCAAGAATCTCCAGGTGTTAATTTACTGGTGCCGTACAGGCGACCTGCGGGTACGGCACCAGTATGGTCTTACTCCGCTGCCTGCTCGATGAGATAATTGAGCAGACTGACGATTTTATTCACTTCTTCTTTAATCAAGTTAGAATCGGGCATATTACGCATTTTTGCTCCATATGCAGCACTTGACTCCTCATCAAAAATATCGCCCGATATTGGCCCCAGCCCTGTCTGAATTGCAATGACAACCCTTTCAAGAGAGTGGCATTTTACGCACTTTTTTCCCATGAGTTTGTAATATTCAACCATCTCTGCAGGGAATCCTGCGGTGTCAATAGCACTACTGTTGCCTGTGCCTGTCACCGTGATACCTGCATAGGCATTAGCACTCAACAATACCGTTGCCGTCACAATGCCCGCCAAAATTTTTTTAATAGCATTCTTCATATAGACTTTCTCCTTAACTTATGAGGCATGATTATATTTTTTTCTAAAATTGTTAACCAAATAATCTTGAGTCATTTTCCATTAAAAACTAACCATAGCTTTCAATGGTGACTTAATCGAGTCTTGGTCTTGGTGTTTTGTTTGTTGCCTTTGGAAGAATTGGGTATTCTACTTTTGGTTGCTCTCCAGTCGTAGATTTAAGAAATGCAACTATTTGATCGATTTCCTTGTCGCTCAGTGTATGACCGAGCTGGGCAGAGCCCATAATGGCAACGGCCTCTCTTAAATCCCATACTTTCCCCGAATGAAAATATGGTTGGGTAATTTCTATGTTTCGCAGAGAAGGCACTTTAAATGCGTACATGTCTTCTTCATTATTGGTAACTTTATACCTTCCTTTATCCCCAGTCATAATGTTATCAGGCGGCAGGTCTCCTTTTACACCGAATGGAGAATAAGATGTGCCTCCAAGGTGATAACCGTGGCATTTTGAACATTCTTTTTTCATAAATACCTGGAGCCCCTCTTTTTCTTCTGCTGTCAGCGCACCTTCATTACCACCTAGATATTGGTCAAAACGAGAATTTGGCGTAATTAAAGTGGCTTCGAAGACTTCAATAGCTTTTGCCATGTTATCAAAGGTGACCGGATCTTCTTCACCAGGGAACGCTTGCTTAAATAGAGCTTGGTATTCAGGCATACTGTTGAGGGTTTTGATGACCATTTCCGGGGTGTTATTCATTTCGACGCCTGCTTGAACCGGCCCTTTCGCCTGTTCTGCTAAATCTTTTGCGCGACCATCCCAAAATTGAGCTGTATGGAATACCGAATTTAATACTGTTGGAGCGTTGCGCGGTCCTTTTTGCCACTTATGTCCAACAGATGTTTCCTGAAAGTCGCCCCCCCCCATACCGACATTATGGCAGGTGTTACAGCTGATCAATCCGCTTGACGAAAGTCGTGGATCGAAATATAGAATTTTGCCAAGTTCGATTTTAATAGGGGTAGCTGGATTTCCTCTTATCTTTCTTTCTTTAACCGGTCTGAAAGCTTCTTGGGCCTCTTTCAGCAAATCAGCGCTGGCCGGCCCCCAAAAACTTAAACACACGCCTACCATAAGTCCTGCTACTAACCATCTTCTGTTCTTCATTAAAGCCTCCTTTTTAAATTGACTAAAAGAAATCGCTTTTTAAACCCTGATTTATTTTTAACGGAATGAACACGTACCGTTAACACTAGACTCACCCACAAAAAATATTAATTATGGTAACTGTCTGGATATGTAATTGTCTCATTGCTAGATCCACCTTTGAATTTGTCATTCCACTCAAATAGTTAGATTTAATATGTCCTACTTATCGTCACTGAATAGATTATCTAAATAGGGTACACCCTATTATTTCTATAGGGGATTATCCTACCCCCGCATTCTAATACTGTAGTGCGCATCAACTGATTACGGAATGCAGCAATTGAAATATAATCCAGCAGCTTCTTAATACTTGATAACAAAAAGTAATATTAAATGCTCTTCTTAAGGTAATTTATTGGGTGGTGTCAGGGCTGCATTCTTCAGGACATAATATGAATTACTGCGGCTGCCATATTATTTAAACAACGATTCTTATTCATCTCTTTCATCCGTCTGAGTTTGATCCCCCTGCCCTTTCTTTCACATCATAGCCATTGTGGCAGCCCTGGCATAAAGCTTTAAGGTTGTCATCGCTGCAGTTCTCCGGTGTGTGATCCAGGTGCGCCACTGTCAGCACAACGCGAGAACCGGTGACAGGGTGTGGGGCATAATTATCAGCCCCGCACCATTCACACTTGTGCCCTCCACGTTTCTTAATACGCGCGGAGATCTCTTTCCAGTTTTTAGGATACCTGTGTTTATTCTCCGGTCTTATTGGCATTAAAACGCTTCAATCTCTGGCTCTTTCGGTTTTCTTTCCGACACAACCACCCATCCGTCCCACTCCTCAGCTGATATAAGATCTATCTTCATAGACCGCTTGCCGTCCTCTTTCTCCAAAAGAATTCCGACCCTCTCTCATTGCGCTTTTCCTTCGTACTCTCCTTTTTTCCAGATCAGATCATAAATCGTAGACATGACATTCCTCCTTTTCATTCATTTCAAGAGTAGTTACACAGAATCTGTCTGTTAACTCACCCTCTGAGTTATAGAGATGTATTTCCCAGTGATCGCTCTTGCTTATTATCTTCGCTGTCATGATGCCTCCAGGAAATTAAGCATTCAGCTCTTTTTAGTTGCAATCGTTTTCTCGTCTTTTATCCTTGAAAATAAGGGGTTGCAAAGTTATGATATCTAAAGTAACGTTAGACTCATAGTTCAAGAAATTAAACATATTATTTATTTTATTCTGGTTGCTTTATGACAAGGGAATACGCCGATTATATTGAAGATATTTTAAATGCAATGGAAAAAGCTGCTTCTTTTGTTGGAGGAATGAGTTCTGAAGAGTTCAAAATTGATGATAAAAGTATTTTTGCTGTCATACGGGCAATTGAAATAATCGGGGACGCAACAAAGCATATTCCGGAAGAAGCTCGACAGAAATATTCTGAAATTCCATGGAAAGATATGCCTGGAATGAGAGATGTATTGATTCATGATTACATTGGTATCGATGTTGAAACGGTCTGGTTACCTGTTCATAAAACGATCCCTCAAATTAAGCCGTTGATTGAAAAAATGGCAAAGGATCTAAAATGAATGATATTGAAGAACTTAAAAGAATCATTGTGAAATATAAACATGAACTGGAAAAGGAATACGGTGTTAAGGAAATAGGTGTATTTGGATCTTATGTGAAAAACGAGGAAACAAATGCAAGTGATCTTGATATATTGATAGATTTTCATTCGTCAATTGATCTCCTATCATTCGTTCATTTAAAAAACTATCTTTCTGATTTGTTAAAAATAAATGTTGATCTTGTAATGAAAAAAGCGCTTAAACCTAAAATAGGAGAGCGCATATTAAATGAAGTAGTATATATATGAACTAAAGTGTGTGGGGTCTATAATAGAAAATTAAAGTAATAATAGGATAGAAGAAAAGCAGACTTCTTTATGGAATAAGGTAAAAAGATGTGTTACAAGGGAAGGGATCTTACTCTATGACGTGTTTCTTCGACGCTTATAATTGCACCACTCTCAAGAGCATAGGAAGATTCTTTAACACCTGATTCAATCTTCTACTAATATTGGAAGGCAATTCATTTCCAAGTCTGAAGATTACAACGCTTGGATACTGCTCATTCACTGCACTCATGATATCTCCAAAATCAAGATCACAGGTTATAATAATACGTTCTTCATGTTTCGCTTTTTTACGATGTCGGAATCTGAAGCCCGTTGCATAGCATGATCTCTTACATGCGTTGCATCATGTCCCTGTTCTCTTAACCACGCCACGATAGTTTGAGATATGCACATATCGGCAAGAAATTTCATTCACTAATTAAATGGATGGGTGAAGTTCCTCCCTGGCCAGCCAGGAAGCGTATTGCAGAGCCTCTTTAACGTCCTCCGGTTCCAGGTCAGGATATTCGTTGAGTATTTTGTCAGACGACATACCATTTGCAACAAGATTAATAATTAGTGAAACAGGAATTCTCATCCCCCTTATACAAGCCTGCCCCTCCATAATCTCGATATTAAATGTTATTCTTTTAAATTCTTTCATTTATGTCCTCATGACATCTATTAATGTCCAATAAATTATCATAACGTATCCATCTATATTTTTGTATTTTTTTACTTATACATATTAAATATAATTGACGACAACGTTCTCACCATTTTTCCCTCCAATTTATGTTATATTGTTACTGATCTTAAGTCGTTAATGAAATATATAACGAATAACAATTAACATATAACGTTTTTCCAAGGGGACATGGTGTGATATCAAAAACTATCAGTGCTACATTAATCGGAATTGACGCCTATCTGGTGGAAGTGGAGGTGGATATTACCGCTAAGGGACTTCCTCATTTCTCAACGGTCGGCCTGCCTGATGCAGCTGTCAAGGAGAGTAAGGACAGGGTCAGGACAGCACTTAAAAACACGGGCTTTAATTTTCCTCTTAAACAGATCACTGTAAATCTTGCTCAAGCTGATATTAAAAAGGAAGGATCTGCCTTTGACCTTCCCATAGCGATAGGAATTATTATTGCTGAAGGTTTGATCAATCCGGAATCAGCAAGTGGGTATCTTATATCAGGAGAGCTTTCACTCGACGGTAAAATCAAACCGGTAAGAGGCACCCTGTCAATGGCCATCAAGGCCCGGGCTGAGAAATTAAAAGGGATAATATTGTCCATGGAAAATGCTAAGGAAGCAGCAGTGGTAGACGGCATTCCTGTTTACGGGTTTGGAAATTTACCTGAACTAATCGAATTTTTAAGCGGAATGAATAATGTAGATCCGACGTATGTAGACATCTCATCGGTAATGAAAGCGTGTTCCGTATATCAGGACGACTTTGCCGATGTCAAGGGACAGGAACATGTGAAACGGGCGCTTGAAGTGTCAGCTGCGGGAAACCATAACCTTCTTATGATCGGGAGTCCGGGATCAGGCAAGACAATGCTTGCACGCCGCCTTCCGACGATACTGCCTGATATAACCTTTGAAGAGGCACTGCAGACAACACGGATTCACAGCGCTGTCGGACTGCTTAATCACGGACAGCCCCTTATAGCCACCCGCCCTTTCCGCGCACCGCATCATACTTTGTCGGATGCTGCCATGGTAGGAGGAGGACAGTACCCGAAGCCCGGAGAAGTAAGCCTGTCCCATAACGGTGTCCTGTTTCTGGATGAACTTCCCGAGTTCAAAAGAAATGTGCTTGAGGTTCTGAGACAGCCCCTTGAAGACGGTTTTGTTACGATTTCACGCGCATTGAGTTCAATTACCTATCCTGCCTCAATAATGCTCGTGTGCGCGATGAATCCCTGTCCCTGCGGATATCTGGGCGATGCCAAACACCAGTGCGTCTGTTCACCATCGCAGATCCACCGTTACAGGCAGCGGGTTTCAGGGCCTCTTCTTGACAGGATAGATATCCACGTTGAAGTCCCTGCAGTTCCATATAAGGACCTTTCCAACAAATACTGTGGAGAGCCCTCAAAGGAGATACGTAACCGCCTTCGGTCTGCAAGACAGCTCCAGGTCGGACGTTTCAAGAAAGACAATTTCTATTCCAATGCCAAGATGAGGTCAAGACATATCAAGAAATATTGTTTGTTAAATGATGATGCCCAGAACCTCCTAGAGGCAGCAATGCAAAAACTGGGACTTTCAGCAAGGGCATATACAAGAATATTAAAAGTCGGGAGGACCATAGCTGATCTTGCAGGGACAGAAAAGATTAGTGCTGAGCATATTTCAGAGGCCATTCAATACAGGACGCTGGATAGAGGGGCTCTATAACCGTTGACAGGCTATACTATTTTTATATTATTTACGAGATCGAGATAATTTCTTGAAGGGCTTAACAATGCAACTCCTATTCCCGTAATGTTACCATCCGTTGATGCAATATGTTTGACTTTTGCTATGACCTTTAACAGTTTATTTTCAAGGCGGATGATTATGATTACCATGGCATCAGCCGACAAAGACCTCTCGGTGCGGATAAACATCCCGCTGTCTGAGGCATTGGAGACCCTGCCTGAATAAAATAGATTGCCATAGAAAAGTCTCGCATCAATATGAGCCGGCATTCTTTCACAAGACCTTCTCTCATTAAATATTATTGTTTTATTTTCCTCATGAAGTGACGTATACATGATTAAATATCAGCAATATATATGCCAAATTATTATTTATTTAAAAACAACCGGTTACATTTATCCTGACATCGACAATTATCATTATGGCATTAAATTACATCGATAATTGTCATTATGACAATCGCAGCAATAAACTGAATGATTGATACGTAATTCTGTCCACATGTAATTCTACATGCGCCAGGTGACTGCTAACTATTCATTATCTCAAGTTTTTATGGGAAATTCCGAATTATTAATAAATACACAGAAACGCACTTACGCTTAAATGAGAGTCCAATTAAAAGGAGAAAAAACATGGTGAAGAGCAAAACAGGACTAATTTTGGTAATCCTTATGATGGCCATTGATGTACTTATTGCAAGCCCCTCTTTTTCAGCAGATCTGGACAGCGGAAAACTGGAAGGCATCAAGGTGCACGGACACTGGAAAATAGAAGTATTCAATCCTAATGGTAAACGTGTTAGTGTTACAGAGTTTGACAACGCCTATTCAGGACAAATTCATAACACTATTCCAATAATTTTAAGTGGACAAATGATACCTGGAGCATGGTCCATTAATCTTGATGCTACTTCTGGAGCGAAGCCGTGTGATACTGCTGGAGCTTCTTCTCGATGTTCGATTGGTGAGAGTGGAGCAGATTTCCCCTTCAGTACTATGCATTCAACAAACCTTACAGTAACGGTAAGTCCAAACAGTATATCCCTTAGCGGAAGTGTTTCAGCAGACTATGCCAGCACAATTAACGAGGTCGAATCAAGGTTAGGTCGTTGTTCAACCGAGAATACTCCAAGTGCATGCAAAACTAATCTTAGAACAGGGTCTTATGCCGGTACTTCTTTCACAACAGCAAGTCTGGTCACCCCTCCGTCTGTAGTACCAGGACAGCTCATACAGGTGACGGTAACGATTTCTTTCAGTTAATCAGGGAAGCACATACAGTTGTGTTTCTTTTTGTTTTATAGCGACCAATGTGCTGACTAAGTAAGGGGATATCTTATAAAGTGCTGCAACAAATGGTACGACAAGCTCTGTTTCTTCTTCTTATACTGTGCACATATGCCGTCAGTGTGTACAGTCAGGAGACACCGGTGGTGATTGATGTGTTCGAGACAATTACCGTCTCTGATACGGATGAGACTCAGCAGTCTGAATGGATGGAAATTTCTGAGACTGTGACAGTGACAGATATGGTAGATGTCAGTCCGGTACCGGTAGTTTCGATTGACCTTGAGGAAACAGTAACCATAGGGGATTCAATTGACATCCTGCCCTCTCTGATGATATACGTCTCTGAGCCCATAGGGGTATCGGACAGTATTGGGACATTGCTCTCGGTGCGTATCGACATATCCGAGTCAATTTCAGTAGCAGATGCTGTTACCGCTGACGCCCTGAACGTATTCGGTCCCCTGGCAGATGCAGGAGGTCCATACGCAGAGACAGAAGGTCAATCCATAATCCTTGACGCCACCGGATCATCTGATGCGGATGGCAATATTGACCTGTATGAATGGGACGTGAACAGCGATGGAACATATGAGTACAGCTCTTCATCTCCTACGCAAAGCCATACTTTTACCGAACAGGGTAATTACTCCATACGATTAAAAGCAACTGATGATTCCGGACTGAGTGACGAGACAATGGTAACAGCAGATATTGCAGACAGCATACCTTCAGCTGATTTCACTGCAGATCCCCTGAGTGGAAATTCCCCTCTTACGGTGACCTTTACAAACAGTTCGACAGGATATGATGCACCATTGACCTATGACTGGGATTTTGATGATGACGGAAATTCTGATGATACCACCACTGATCCTGAGTATATATATTCCGAGTCAGGTTCGTATTCCGTAAAACTGACCGCCCGGGACGCAGATGACAGCACAAATTCATTAACAGTAACTAATTACATTACAGTAACAGGATGTTCTGGAGATCCGGTGATGGTTATCGGCAATGCTGATACATTGCATATTAATATTCAGTCTGCATATGATTCAGCACATGGTAGCGATACTATAAAATTTCAGGCAGAGATGTTTACAGAAAACGTCGATTTTGATGCAAACAAATCGGTAACTCTTGAAAGTGGCTATGACTGCGATTTCAGCATTCTGGAAGGAGAAACAACCATGAACGGAAATATGATAATCAGTAACGGGAACGTGGTTGTTGCCCATGGATTACTGAGGATACAATAGTAATCCTCTACAAACAAAAATCTATCACAGTTCCGTGATGTTGATCGTCAGGAGTTTCTGAACTCTTCGTTATATATATTCCATCAGTCAAATGGTTGTTTTCCCTCACCCATATATTTATCTTATGTAATCCAGCATCTAAAACGTTCAGCATATGTACCCCATTATTGAGACTGTTTGTCCAGACCCATTGGTTGAATGACCCTCTCGGCTCTTTTATCGCCCCAACACACTCACCATCTATTCCGATAAATACCGAATTAGACTTACCATCAAAAGCATAGCCTCTTATCCAAACATTATAAATTCCTGTTTCAGTGAATTCAACTTCAAACTCCTTGCCTTCACCTGAAGAAGGGCAAATGCCTCCGCTTAATCCATTGCTTTTAAGATAGTTGTTCCCCAGGAATTCTGATTGAGCGTTCTCAACAAGAAATGTTGCTGTTCCCTGGTTGATTGTTCCGGTAAAACCTTCTGCTGGTATGTAAGTTCCTGAAGATTCAATAATTGGAATTTCACAACCAGGCCCTTCACATTCCGGATCTGTGTCTATGAATCCGTCACAGTCATTATCAATTTGATCACTACAGCTTGGTGTCAGGTTGTATGTCTCCGGCTGCGGCTGATTATCCTGCACACACATCTCTGCCCCGCCTGCGCATATTAAACTTCCCTGAGAGCAAATTCCACTGAGTCCTGTAAAACATCCCCCATTGCTCTGTCCATCACAATCAGGGTCAGCACAATCACTTAATCCATCTACATCATTATCCACGCTATCGAAGCATGATTCCTCCTGCAACATATCACAGCCTAATAATTCACAACAAACGGTATGTAAGTGAAGTGCTTCATTAATCAGATCTACTGTTATACCAGGCTCACCGCTCAACCACAAATCAATATAATTCTGAAGTTCAACAGACTCTATGCAACCACTAATATCTGCATCAGATGGATGACATTCTACCGTCTCACTATTGACATCATTACAATCAAAATCTGTATACGTGCAGTCAACTGATGCGGGATTACCATACCCATCCCCATCGTTATCATTACAAGTAATAGCGGGATCATTATTAAAATAAAATGTACTATATGCGGTTGCTAATCGACTACCGCATACCAAATCATAACCATCTGTTCCAATAGGTTTATTGCCGTATTTCCATCCGGATGTATCTACGCTTTGAGCTTCTGCACTGGAGCCAGTAAATAAGACATCAATACAGTTATCAGGATGTATTTCATAACCATGATTTGTATCAGTTGGTGTTTCGTCACCTTTCGTAACATATATGGCATCAGTCAGATGATTTGCTTCTCTCACCCATATATTAATTTTATGTATTCCAGTATCGGTCACATTAAATGTATTTGCACCATTAACAATATCGGTGGTCCATGTCCACTGATTGAATGAACCGCGGGACTCTTTAATAGCACCAAGGCACTGACCATCCAGCCCGATAAACACTGAATTAGACTTTCCGTCAAATGCAAACCCTCTGATCCATGCGGTATATGTTCCCGTCTCAGTGAACTGCACCTCATACTCTTTCCCTTCATGTGCAGGGGGACAGAGACCGCCGCTACCGCCATTACTCTTCAGATACCCTGTCCCCAATGAATCTGATTGATCGTTTTCAGGGATAAAAAAAGCTGTACCCTGATGTATCGTTCCCGTAAAGTTTTCTGCTTCGATAAATGTTCCAGACGGGTCAATATCGCAAATTCTCAAATCCTCTGTTACCGTGTAAGACACATTTGTAGCACCATTGCTGATAACAATCGAAGTAATATTAATTGTATGTCCAGCAAGTGTTTGTCCGTGCATTATTGAAATACTTCCGGGAGGAATGCAAATACCCTCTATCCCAAGAGCGGCCATTGCAATCCCTGTTTCACCTGCCACGGAGTAAAAAAGATAATATTCTCCATTTTCCTCATATACATACGGGTCACGTAATTGACGTACGTTTATAGCCATTCCGTGTGTTGATGGTGTGTTTGGATAGTTAATTCCCTCATAATCCAACTCAGGTTCTATTACTTCAATTACCTCTGACTGTATCCAGTCTTGCCAATTATCTGTTAATTCCACTGTTGCCATGACGATTTTTTCAGGAGCATCGCCTACCCTGCTATAAAAAACCAAAAGTTGATCTCCAATTATATTGACTGCAAAATGACGGGGGTTCCCATCAATAAAGTTGCCTCTATTTTCAAATGATGTTAATCCATCTCTCGACCTGTATAATTCACTCCAGCCGGTTTGGTCTTTTTTTGAGAGAGCATAATAATAATTCCCCCATGAAAAAACACGAAAATATGGTTTCCCCAGTATTTCCTGAGAAGCTGTAAATGTCAGTCCCTCATCTGATAAAGCAACTCCTGACCCCTGACCACCTGCATTTTTTATGACTCCGTGAAAATACATACGGATTTGCTGATTTTCATCATCAACATGCACATCAGGAGAGGCAATATGGTCTTCAAAGGATACTGCCTGAGAGAGCTGGAGAGTTCCAGGTTCATACACTGTCCAGGGACCGTGCAGGGAATCAGCATAAGCCAGCCTGATTACATCCCCTCTATGAGTGGAAAAATACATATAATATGCACCTAAAGGATTTACTATCCATGACGGAACCTTAATGACAGACGGTCCCCCAATCGCGGACTGCGGATCAAGATAAATAGAGGATTCATGGCTGATTAACGGATTATTTAAACTGCGTTCAACAGATATTGAGATTACGGCATTCTGGGGGAGAGCACTTGCAAAATCAAGGCTGCATATAAAGAAAGATGTTAATGAAATAAATATACATATTGATTTATGCATACAGCATTTAATTAATTTATATGGTCTATCAGTTTATCCATGTTGTTACAAAAGAGAAGCTATCTTGCCTGACTTCATTGTATCAGAAGAAATGGTGCCCTGCAATTAAATATATCGATTCTCTCGATAATTCTGGAAATTTACACTAAGAAAAGCTGTCTACTTGTCTTAACATAAAATAAGGCAGCAGGACGGTGTATCCCATAATTTGAAAAGAAGTATTAATTCACAAAAAAAGGAGGAAGCCATTAATAATGACTTCCTCCTTAATATTTCAATACACTGCAGGACACTGAGTAAGGGGGTCAAGGCTCACGGTCAATTAGTACTGGTTAGCTAAATACGTCACCGCACTTACACACCCAGCCTATCAACGTGGTAGTCTACCACCGACCTTTAGTGTTTTGCCGAAGCAAAACAGGGGAGACCTAATCTTGAGGTGGGCTTCCCGCTTAGATGCTTTCAGCGGTTATCCCATCCGAACATAGCTACCAGGCGTTGCTCCTGGCGGAACAACCTGCACACCAGAGGTTCGTCCATCCCGGTCCTCTCGTACTAAGGACAGCTCCTCTCAAGTCTCCAGCGCCCACAACAGATAGGGACCGAACTGTCTCACGACGTTCTGAACCCAGC
>CAMYJJ010000020.1 GCA_947258735.1 Thermodesulfovibrionia bacterium
TGCTTGCCGTCCAGTAAGGTATGGTAAGGCATGATCACATGGGCCCTGCCGCTTATAAACAGGTTTCGGCCAACTGTCACTCTTCTTTTTTTCAGTGCCTCGATTTCATCTATTAAGGCCCTGGGATGAATGACTACCCCGTTGCCGATGATGCATTTCTTTCCCTTATGAAGGATCCCCGATGGAATGAGATGAAGAATAAACTGTTCATTCCTGACGATCACGGTATGGCCGGCATTATGCCCTCCCTGATATCTTGCCACTACATCAGCGTCCTCTGTCAGAAGGTCGACAATCTTGCCTTTCCCCTCATCACCCCACTGGACACAAAGCACCACTATATTGGACATGTTACGCTCCTCATTGTTGTTTATTATTTGGGCAGACGTATCTGCTTTAATGAAAGGACATTGGGAAGTTTCCTGATTTTTGAAAGAATGTCTCTGGAGACCGTGGTATCCACACTCACAACAGAGATCGCCCTGCCTCCCTGCTTTTGCCTGCCAAAGTGCATGCGTGCAATATTAATCCTGTGTCGGGCAAGCATGGTTCCTATATTTCCTATGACTCCGGGCTTGTCATTATTGGCAATGACCAGCATCTCTCCTTCAGGAACAACTTCTACCACAAAATCATTGACCTCGATAATGCGTGGCTCTTTCTTGCCATGGAGAATGCCTGAGACGCTGTATTCCTTTTTCCCTGACTTTATGGTAATCACAAGCATGCTGAGATAATCACCGGCATCATCAGTGGTGGTCTCTTTCACCTCAATGCCTCTCTCCTTTGCAATGGACGGGGCATTTATAAAATTTACCGTCTCTTCAAGAATAGGGGCAAGAATACCCTTAAGCGCTGCAACGGTGACCGGTTCCAGGTCAAGCCTTGCCACCTCTATGCCTCCATCAAGGCCCTGCGCAAGAAAACTCCCGAGCCTCTCCGCAAGGTTTATAAATGGTTCAAGCACAGGCAGGGCGTCTGCAGATACCGAGGGGACATTCACTGCATTTCTGACAATCCCCTTGACCAGATAGTCTGCGATCTGGTTTGCAACGGCAATGGCAACGTTTTCCTGGGCATCTGCGGTTGATGCGCCGAGATGGGGAGTACAGATGAAGTTGTCCAGTTTCATAAGCGGTGACTCCGTAGGGGGCTCAACGGCAAATACGTCAAGCGCTGCTGATGCCACCTTGCCGGATTTCAGCGCCTTACATAGTGCCTGTTCATCAATGACCCCGCCCCGTGAGGCATTTATGATTCGCACTCCTTTTTTCATTTTGGCAATGTTTTTTGTGTCAATAAGGTTTCTTGTTTCATCTGTCAGAGGAATATGCAGCGTTATAACATCTGATTTTTTAAAGAGCTTATCAAGCGATACCACCTCTACTCCAAGAGACTTGGCCTTTTCTTCGCTTAAAAAAGGATCATAGGCGAAAATGTCCATTCCCATTCCCTGCGCGACCTTTGCTACATGGGAGCCTATATTGCCAAGACCAACAATGCCGAGTGTCTTGCCAAAGAGCTCCACTCCCATAAATTTCTTTTTTTCCCATTTACCCTGTTTCATCGAAGCGGTTGCCTGCGGGACCTGACGGGCCATGGATACAATAAGGGCTATGGTATGCTCTGCTGTTGTAACGGTGTTGCCGCCCGGCGTGTTCATGACAACTATGCCCCGTTTTGTTGCTTCGACTTTATCCACATTATCAAGACCAGATCCTGCCCTGCCAATGACCTTCAGTTTTTTTGCAGCACCGAGTATCTCAGACGTTACTTTTGTGGCGCTTCGAATAACAAGGCCGTCATAATTTCCTACAATCTTTTTCAGCTCTTTCGGGGCCATACCCGTCTTCACATCCACATCAAGGCCTGCCTTTTCCAGAATCTTTACCCCTTTTAGGGATATGTTGTCACTTACCAGTACTTTCATGTCATTAATGAAACCGTTACTTGTTATGTGTTAATCGTTATGAACGACCAGATACCCGTCACCCGTTACTTGTCACTTTTTATGCTAAGCATTCTCTTGCTCAAATTTTTCCATAAACGATATCAATGCATTCACTCCATCTTCAGGCATTGCATTATAAATACTTGCCCTCATTCCTCCTACAGAGCGATGTCCTTTCAGGGTAACAAGTCCTGCTGATTTTGCCTGTTCAAGAAACAGGCTGTCCAGCTCGGGTTTTGCAAGTGTAAATGGAATATTCATCCAGGACCTGCACTCTTTGTCAACCGGGTTATTATAAAAGGTTGAGCTGTCAATTGCAGTATATAATTTATCAGCCTTCTTTTTATTTATCTCAGCCATTGTTTCAAGGCCTCCCTTATTCTTTATCCATTCAAAAACAAGGCCTGCCATATACCAGCTGTAGGTCGGCGGGGTATTGTACATGGACCCTGCCTTTGCCATTGCTGAGTATTTGAACATGGTCGGCGTCCCCGCAATCTCACTTCCTATAAGGTCTTCGCGTACAATGACAATAGTAAGTCCCGCAGGTCCTATGTTTTTCTGTGCGCCTGCATAGATAATGCCATATTTTGTCACGTCAACCGGTCGGGACAGTATGGTAGAAGACATGTCTGCAACAAGCGGGACGTTACCTGTTTCGGGTATCCAGTGAAACTCAACCCCGCCAATAGTCTCGTTTGGTGTGTAATGTACATATGCCGCATCAGCATTGAGTGACCATTCAGATTCAGCAGGAATTGTTGTAAAATCTTGTGCTTCACTGGTTGCCGCTACATTCACTTCGCAATACTCTCGTGCCTCTGCAATGGCCTTTTTTGACCATGCACCTGTATTAATATAGTCAGCGCTTATCTTGCCCTTCAACAGGTTCATCGGGACCGCAGCAAACTGTCCTGATGCCCCACCCTGGAGAAAGAGCACTTTATATGTATCTGGAATAGACATGAGTTCCCTGATATCAGCTTCTGCCTTTTCAGCAATTGATACAAACTTCCTGCCCCTGTGACTCATCTCCATGACCGACATGCCGCTTCCATGCCAGTCTGTCATCTCTTCTGCTGCCTTCTTCATAACATCTGCCGGTAACATGGCGGGACCTGCACTGAAATTATAGATAATGGACATGTGTCTTCAATATCTCCCTGAGATTGTCATGTGTATTCTCTGTCCAGAACCTGTGAGATGATCATTATTAAATGTGAATAAAAAAATTTACTTACTGTAAGGACAATCATACATATAGTCTGTTTCGATTAATCTTACTAACAGGCTGTTAATAATCATGGAGATATTGTTTTCGATAACTTAACTGGTTTCTCTATCAATTATTCACAGGAATTACAGATAGTCCGGAAAGCTGTATCGATAAATTTCCAACTTCGAAGACTATCATTTCAACCGTTATTTGTCAAGTTTGCCTCACTTTATATTCACAAACTGCAAACCGGTAATTCAGGTTTGTTATTAATCAGATGTAGTAGTTAAGCACACTGTCAACACTCCTATTGCTTTTATTATTCTTTTATTTAAATATAAATATTAACAACAATAAAAGAATGAATACAAAATGACAAATACATCCATTCAGACTGTTCACAATATTTTTAAAGTTAATTTACACATTAAAAAAACAGAAAAAATCCTTGTTTTTACAGACAGGGGCAACAAAACCCTGAGTAATATAGGCAGGTTGATTTATAAAACAGGAGAATCATACACAGACCATATTACCTATATTGAAATCAATGCAACAGGATATCATGGAACAGAACCTCCGGAAGAACTATGGGTTGAGGCCTTTGGTTCTCATACAGTACATGAATTAAAAAAAAGGAAGCTCTTTCAGCCGCTCTTATTAAAACAAATACAGGGGGAAAACATAAAAGAAGTAGAATATATTATTAAAGAAAACAAAAAAGATAGTGTCAATGCTGTCATTGCCATGTCATATTATTCAACAAGCCATACACGGTTCCGTGATATGTTAAGCAAAGCATGCGGGACAAGATATGCAAGTATGCCTCTGTTTGACGAAAAAATGCTGACCGGTGCCATGACGGTGAACTGGCAGAAATTGCATGAAAGAAGTGTCAGGATGGCAAGGATTGTTAACCGATATGAAAACATTGAAATAGAATCTCCGAATGGAACATCCATTTCGTTTTCCATAAAAGGCAGAAAGGCGCTTTCTGATACAGGCATCATAACAAAACCGGGACAGTTCAGTAACCTGCCTGCCGGTGAGGTGTACCTGGCCCCTCTGGAAGAAACGGCACATGGAACCTTGGTTCTTGACTGGGCGCCGACGCGTAAACTCAAAAGCCCGGTTACCGTATACGTGGATAAGGGAATGGTTACGAACATGGAGGGAAGGGAAGCATACCTGAAAGAACTTGAAAAAAAATTATATGAAAAAAAGGAGAACAGGAATATTGCTGAACTTGGCATCGGGACAAACGACAAGGCCAAACGGCCCGATAATATTCTTGAGTCAGAAAAAATTATGGGTACCATACATATCGCCTTTGGTGATAACAGCTCATTTGGAGGCAAGGTAAGTACATCATTTCATCAGGACTTTGTATTTTTTTCACCCACTGTTACCCTGGTTTCTCAAAGCGGAAAGAAAAGAGTTCTGCTTCAGAAAGGAAAACTGTTACTGGAATAAGAACATTAAGAAACAGTTGATTCAATACATCGTTTTTTGATATTTTATTATTTAATATTAATAAGTTATATTAATTTTACCTGCCTTGTACAGAAAATATGACGATTATCTGCCTTCTGATTCAATGTTTTCTCCTTGTCTTGCCGGAGAAGTGGAATATATTTGAAGTAATGTGTGTACTTCAACAGGGCAGCATAAATTTATTACCGATAAAATGTTATTTTTATTTATAAAAATTAATATGTTACCGTCTGTTATCCCGGGCAAGAGGAGGATATTAAAACGGTTATTGAAACTGACTAAAAAAAGGCTTGCTATGGCAAATAAGATAATATATAATAACTAACTCTCCTTCCGGGAAGGTTATCAACAGCTTATAAACAATTGTTAGTAACTATAGGTATTATATCTAAAAAGTCATATATCTTGAACGAATGGAAACCATGAATATAGAAGAAGCCTGGACAAATACGATTGAAGCAATAAGTACAAAAGTGGGAAATCAAACCTTTGATTTATGGTTTAAACCTCTTAAGCTGATTCAGATGAAGAACAGTCAGGTCACCCTTGAAGTACCCAATAAATTTTTCAGGGAATGGATCGAAGACCATTATCCCGGCCTCATTTCTGATACCATCAAAGAGTTTCTCCATGAGGAGGTATCGGTTACCTACAATGTCGTTGATAAAAAGAAAAACCCGGACATCAAGAAGATCGAAACCCGGCAGGAAGACCGCAGGGTAAAACTCGCAAGCCGTGGGATATTTCTCAACCCTAAATTCACGTTTGATATATTTGTTGTGGGAGCAAGCAACCAGTTTGCTCATGCAGCATCAAGGGCAATTGCCGATGCACCGGGAAAGGCGTATAACCCTTTGTTTATCTATGGGGGGGTTGGTCTGGGCAAGACACACCTGATGAATGCTATCGGAAATACCATCATTGACAAAAACCCGAATGTAAAAATGCTGTATGCACCTGCCGAGCAGTTCACCAATGAATTTGTCTATTCCATGCGCAATGACAAGATGGTCGAGTTTAAATCCAAGTACAGAAACCTGGATGTTCTCATCATCGATGATATACAGTTTATCGCAGGGAAAAGCGGCACCCAGGAAGAGCTGTTTCATACATTCAATGCCCTGTATGACACGCACAAACAGATAGTGTTTTCCAGTGACAGACCCCCCAAGGATATATCGCCCATTACAGAAAGACTGCGGTCCCGGTTTGGGATGGGGCTGATAGCTGATATTCAGATACCGGATGTTGAAACAAAGATGGCAATACTGGGAAAGAAATCTGAAATGGAGCATATTGAACTGCCTGAAGATGTGAGTTTTTTCCTGGCCAGCAAGGTTAAGTCAAATATCAGGGACCTGGAGGCCTGCATGATACGGCTGGGTGCGCATTCATCGCTGACAGGACAGACCATAACAATTGAGATGGCGAAGAACGTGTTAAAGGACCTTATTCATGACGAGGAAAAGGCACTTACTGTTGATTATATCCAGAAGATAGTCTGTGAATATTTCAGGCTGAAGGTGCAGGACATCAAAGCAAAGAAAAGAACCCGGGACATAGCCTTTCCACGGCAGGTGGCAATGTACCTGAGTAAGACCCTTACCGACTCCTCTCTCAGTGAGATAGGAAAAAACTTCGGAGGGAAAGATCATTCAACAGTAATCCATGCCTGTAAGCTGATTGAAGAACGAAGAAAAAACGATGAGGAGTTTGCAAAAAAAATAGATTATCTGATAAAGAAAATTAAAAGCTATTAACGGATGATTACACCGATATAAAAGAAGATTACACAGATAGCACTGTGAAATCGTTCTAAAATCTGTGCAATCGGGGAGGACACGATGAAGCTGAAGATTCAGAAGGAAGAAATTCAGAATGCGTTACAGAGCGTACAGGGAATTGTTGACAAGAAAACTACCATGCCAATTCTCAGCCATTTCCTGCTGAAAGTGAAAAAGACGGCATCTCTTATGGCGACCGATCTTGATATTGCACTGAAGGGTCCGCTGAAAGCAGAAATAATGGATAAGGGAAGTCTCTGCATACCTGCAAAGAAGCTGTTTGAGATTGCCCGGGAAGTAGACGGGGAGATCCTGCTGGAATCACAGGACAATAACTGGATCAAGGTATCTTCGGGAAAGAGCACGTTTAAATTGATGGGGCTTCCGGAAGAGGAATTTCCGGCATTGCCTGAAGTGAGCAAGGCAGATGAGGTAACGATGAAGGCCGATGCCCTTAAACATATGATTGAGAAAACCATTTATGCGACGGGAGAAAGTGATACGAGGTATACGCTGAACGGATTGCTCATGCATTTCATCCCGAAGAAGAAAAATATTGAACTGAAAGTAGTAGGAACTGACGGTCACAGGCTATCACTCATTTCCGCAAAGATAGAGGGGCAGATCAGTGAAGAGAAAAAACTGATTCTTCCCAAAAAGGCTGCAATGGAACTCAAGAAGCTGACAGAGGGCAGGGATGATACCGTCACTATATATATCGATAAAAACCATCTGTTTTTCAGCACCGATGATATTGTCCTGACCTCCAGGCTGATCGAAGGGACGTATCCCAACTATGAACAGGTCGTTCCAAAGGACAATGAAAAAGAAGTCGTGGTTGAAAAACTCTCTTTTCTCAAGGCCCTGAGAAGGACATCCATTATGAGCAAGGAACGGACCAATGCCATACGGCTTGACCTTGATGATGATAAAATAACCCTGATCTCCATGAACCCTGATATAGGAGAGGCACGGGAAGAGATTGGCGCACAGTACAAGGGTGAACAATTAACCATAGGCTATAACGCGCGGTACCTCATAGACATCCTGCAGGCCATGGACGGCGAAGAAGTGCTCATCAAGCTCCAGGAGCCCTTAAGCCCGACCCTGCTCATGGAATCAGGCAATAAAGGCTACACATGTGTTGTAATGCCCATGAGAACGTAAAGAAGAGGGAAGTCAGAACTAAGAACGCATAAGTGATAAGTTAGAAAGAAGAAGTAAGAAAATGGAAGTTAACGTTTGAACTGAAAAGCAGGGCTCTGCGTGATTACTTCGCTTTATTATAATTTATACTGTTAACTTCTCACTTCTTATGTGTCCGTTATAGAAAGGATTTAAATGGCAAAGAAATCAAATGCTAAAAAAGAAGATTATGGTGCGGGAGACATCAAGGTCCTTAAGGGGCTTGAAGGCGTCAGAAAAAGGCCTGCCATGTACATCGGCAACACCAGTTTTGAAGGACTGCACCATCTTGTGTATGAAGTGATAGATAACAGTGTTGATGAGTCCCTTGCAGGGTTTTGTGACAAAATAGATGTTACGATCCATACCGAGGGAAGCGTAACCGTTATTGATAATGGCAGGGGTATCCCCACCGGGCCGCATCCGGGGGACGCCAAAAAGAGGACTGCCGCAGAGATAGCAATGACAGAACTTCATGCCGGCGGCAAGTTCGAGAGCAAGGCATACACCATATCCGGCGGACTGCACGGAGTCGGCGTGTCAGTAGTGAATGCGCTGTCTGAGTGGCTTGACCTTGAGGTAAAGCAGAATGGCAATGTATTTACGCAACAATATAAACGGGGCTTTCCAACAGGGCCGCTTAAAAAAGTTGGCAATACGAACCGACGCGGTACAAAAATTACCTTTAAGCCGGACAACGAGGTCTTTGATACCGTAGAGTTTAACTATGATACCCTGGCCCACAGGTTCAGGGAGCTTGCCTTTCTTAACAAGGGGCTCAGTATTTCCATAGCTGATGAAGGAAGCAACAAGAAAGAGACGTTTATGTATGAGGGCGGAATCATTTCCTTTGTCGAGCATCTCAACAAAAGCAAGACGACACTTCATCCAAAACCGATTTATATTTTCAAGAAAAAAGATAACGTTACTGTTGAGGTGGCGATACAGTACAATGACAGTTACGCTGAGACCCTTCACTCATTTGCAAATAACATCAATACCAAAGAGGGCGGAAGCCACCTTGCCGGTTTTAAGGGTGCGCTTACGAGGACAACGAACAGCTATGCCGTGTCATCAGGCCTGTTGAAAAATGCCAAGGATTCTGTCAGCGGTGACGATATACGGGAAGGACTCACCGCGATAGTCAGTGTTAAACTGCCGCACCCGCAGTTTGAAGGACAGACAAAGACAAAACTAGGCAACAGTGAAATAAAGGGAATAGTCGAATCTACGGTCAATGATATCCTTGGCAATTACTTTGAAACTAACCCGACAGTCGTCAAAAAGATCGTTGAAAAGGCCCTTCAGGCTTCGCGGGCACGGGAGGCTGCGAGAAAGGCACGGGAGCTTACAAGAAGAAAGGGCGCCCTGGAAGATTCCGGTCTGCCTGGCAAGCTGGCTGACTGTGCGGAAAAGGATCCCTCATTGAGCGAGATATTTATTGTTGAGGGTGACTCAGCAGGCGGCTCTGCTAAGCAGGGACGGGACAGGCATACCCAGGCGATCCTGCCCTTAAAGGGAAAGATCCTCAATGTTGAAAAGGCACGCTTTGACAAGATGCTCAGCTCCGAGGAAATTAGAATCCTGATAACAGCCCTTGGCATGGGAATCGGCTCTGATGATTTTGATATTGAGAAAGCACGGTATCACAAAGTGGTGATTATGACAGATGCTGATGTTGACGGGGCGCATATAAGAACCCTTCTGCTGACATTCTTTTTCAGGCAGATGCCTGAAATGATCGAAAAGGGATATCTCTATATAGCCCAGCCTCCCTTGTTCAGGGTAAAGAAGGGGAAATCTGAAAAGTATATTCAGAGCGAGGGACAGCTTGAGAGCATGCTTTTTGAGATGGCGGTGGATGATATTGTCATTCGAAACGGGAAAAAACTTTCAGGCAAGGATATTATTCCCCATATCAAAAACCTTTCCAAATTCGAAAAACTGCTGGAGTGGTTTTCAATAAGAAAGAAAGATACAGCGCTGATCAAGGCGCTGTTGCATTTTGATCTGGACAAAGATCTGTTAAAGGACAAAAAGGAAACCAGCGGCCTTGTCAAGAAACTAAAAAAAGAATTCTCAGGCCTGACTGATGAAATTAAAAAAGATGATGAGCATCAGGCATTCAGAATAAAATTGAAAAGAGATGGTCTGGAGCTTACCATTGATGATGAATTTTTTGGATCACCGGAATTCAGGGAGCTGAAAAACCTGTTTAATGAACTCAGAGGTCTCGGACATCCTCCCTATAATGTTGATTACAACAAGGAAAAATATGAGTTTGGAAGCTCCAGGGAGCTCTTTGACTTTATTTTATCGATTGCCAAAAAAGGGATAAATATTCAGCGGTACAAAGGACTGGGAGAGATGAACCCTCAGCAGCTCTGGGACACGACGATGAGCCCTGACGTACGGACACTGCTGCAGGTAACGGTTGAGGACTCGATCAAGGCCGAGGAGATCTTCAGCACCCTGATGGGAGACCAGGTTGAGCCGAGGAAAGAGTTCATCGCTACCCATGCATTAGAGGTACGAAATCTGGATATTTGATGAGATCTGTTAAAAGATTTTCAGATAATGATTGAATTGTAAGGGCGGGTTTTAAACCCGCCCTTTTCTGTAAAAATAAGGAGGGGACATGGCTAAAGATGTCAGGAAGAAAACAAGGGGCCTGCTGCAAAGAAAAAAAGAAACACTTTCTAAAACGGGCCCAGTAGACGAAGTCTATTCAGGGGTAAAGAGAATATTAGAAGAAGCACGTCGAAATGCTTACCGGGCGGTAAACTGTGCCATGGTTCATGCGTACTGGAGTATTGGGAGGGTGATTATTAAAGGAGAACAGAAAGGAAAAGCTCGCTCGGATTATGGGACATATCTTCTGAATGAACTCTCAACTCGCCTGACTGCAGAGTTCGGGAAAGGGTTTGATCGAACCAACATATCAAAAATGCGTGCTTTTTATCTTGCTTACCCAATTGTAGACGCACTGCGTCCACAATTGACCTGGACACACTATCGCCTGTTGCTGCGTGTCGAAAAAGAATCTGTCCGGGATTTTTATGTAGACGAATGCATCACGAACAAATGGTCTACATGCCAGTTAGAACGACAGATTAATTCATTTTATTATGAACGGCTGCTTTCGAGCAAGGACAAAAAGCCAGTTATCAAAGAAGAAAGAAGCTGTACAGAAATCTATCCCCGCAAAGCCTGAGGATGTAATAAAAGACCCTTATGTTCTTGAGTTTCTTGATCTTAATGAGAACAGGACTTTTCTTGAAAAAGACCTTGCAAAGGAACTGATCAGTAAACTTCAGGAATTCCTTCTTGAACTTGGTAAGGGATTTTCTTTTATAGCGAGGCAGAAGAGAATATCAATTGAAGACGACCATTTCCATGTTGACCTCGTGTTCTATAACTACATCTTAAAATGCTTTGTGCTCATCGATCTGAAAACGGGGAAACTGACCCATCAGGATATAGGGCAGATGGACTTTTATGTACGCTACTATGAGAAGGAAGAAAAACTGCATGAAGACAACCCGACTATCGGACTTATTCTTTGTACTAATAAGAACAAGACAATGGTCAAGTATACGCTTCTTGAAAACAGTAAGAATATCTTTGCTTCAAAATATAAGCTTTATCTGCCTACGGAGGAGGAGTTGAAGAAGGAGCTGGAGAGGAAGTTGATAGAGATTGAGAAGAAATTGGGGGATTAAAGGATGATATCACAGATTGTGATATCATCAGTGAAATAGCCAAGCCTGTCCAATATGTAACAAACCAGGATATAACTTACACTTGGAAATCAACGGATTTGGAGTGGAGCCGGAATTAAAACTACTATCTAATTATGAATGATCGAGATTGGGTATCTTCCATCACTATATCTAGCGTAAATCAATTAAACAGGACAATTAATTAATTGCGTTCTCAACATACCCTCTTTATAATAAATACATCTTTTCTAGGCTCATTAATATTTAAGCAATGCGAAGGGGGAGATAACCTCTTATTTCTTGAAATTAATTTATAATTTTTAACTTACAAGAGAAATGTTTTCAATACTTGGATAGACAACTATTATTAGTATTGGATATTCTAACAGGTGTCCAATATCTGTTATCTTTACAAATAAATAAAAAGACATATAATGTGCTTTAATCTTAAAAGGAGGCTCAAATGAGCAAAAAAGATGCATACATTGAAAAAGCTCAAGCAAAAATTGATGAGCAAATGGCCAAACTTGATCAACTAAAAGCCAAGGCACAAGGTGAGGTAGCAGATCAGAAAATTAAATCACAAGAGAAAATCAATGAACTGGAAGCAAAAATAAAAGATGCAAAAGCCCATCTCTCCGAAATTACTGACGCTGCTGAGGATGCCTGGGAAAATGTGAAAAGTAAATTTGACAATCTGGCAGATGATATAGGAAGCACATTTAAAAAGTTCTTCGGTAAAGATGACCATGATAGTGGCTCCAAGGACGTATAATTAGAGGATTAATATAATGATGAAGGTTAAAGCAGCTATTGCCCTCGTATTAGTTGCACTGGCTGGAATATTTGCCATTCAAAATGCGACTACTGTGGATGTGAATTTTTTGGTATGGTCACTCTCTATTCCTCGCGCCCTATTGATAGTCGTATTATTAGTAGTAGGCTTCATGCTCGGCATTACCGTATCCAGCATTTCGAAGCTTAAAGGCGACAAATAAACTTATGCACTGGACTTCACACCAGCGGTGACGAATGGTGCTCGCTATATTTCATAGTATGCAAATCGTCTTGCGGCTATTCAGTGCGATTCATGGTGTGCATCCGTGAGGAGGACATTAGCATTTATGAAGATAAACGTGGTCATATTTAGAAGAACTTAAAATGCTATCTGGAACAAAAGCACTAAAAATAAGTCTTCCGCTTTTTGCAGTGTTAGTCGTGTCTGCTGCGATCGTTGTCTTTTTGCGTCCTTATGTAAACTATGATGGAATTTCTGAGGATGTATCGTCGTGGGGAGCATTCTTTACTGTTTTCGGTGTGATTTACGCGATCGTTGCTGGATTTCTGCTTATTACTGTGCTCAATCGTTATAGTGCACTGAGTCAGACAATTGAAGACGAACTGAATGCCGTAGAGTCTATTCGGGATTTCCTCGTCTATATCGATAAAAATCAACGTGATTCTGCTCAAGAAATAAGAGCATCACTGACCAGATATACCAAAGCTGTAGCTAATACTGAATGGCAAGAGATGGCTGATCCTGCTATACCTACAAATTCTGATACATCTGAAGACCTGTATGATATCATGCGATGTGTAGGCAAGATTTGTGTCACCGATGAAAGAGATAGTGCAGTTCTAACCGCAATAATTAACAGCGTGTCTGACCTGGCTAAAATGCGCACGAGAAGGATTGCTCTTGCAAATGATAATATACATACTCCAAGCCAAAGCGATGCCGGTCGGATTATCGAAGCCGGCAGAGAACTTTGTATAATATAGGTGTGAAGGACGCGACTTCAGCCATTCCGGATTAAATCCAGTTACTCCTCTTGAATATCCATATTTCGACAAAGGCAATCCCTAACAGAAAAAGCGTTACAACTGTAAAAGCTAATTTACTCTCCGTAATGAAACTACAACAGGGAAACAGGGGGGGGAACAAGTCACATCATTAAGTGATAATTTTGATATTGTAATCTGATATAATGTACAGGTGAGGTTTAATGACATGAAGGGAGATGCTGTATGAAAATATTAATATTCATCCTGGGCATGGTACTGCTCATAGTTGTTGGTCAATCTGCAGGCTTTACAGAAGAAATTCCGGGCAATGAATTATTCGATGAGTTCTGTGTTATGTGTCATCCCGATGGGAGCAATAAAATAACGCCGGACAGGCCCCTTTTCAGAAAGAGTCTTGAATCAC
Source organism: Thermodesulfovibrionia bacterium (assembly GCA_947258735.1). The sequence continues at coordinate 13,562 of CAMYJJ010000020.1, forward strand.
GCAACATCAAGACAACGGAAGACATAATCAAAATTATGAGGAACCCGGGCAAAGGTATGCTAAAGTTCTCCAAAGAAAAACTGAGTGATGACGAAGCGAAAAAGATAGCTGAATATATACAGGAGACGTTTAAGTAGTGAGTAAAAGGGCTGCCTGAATATTTCTCATTAAAATGTTTGATTACTACGAGGCAATTCGTAAACCAGAAACAAAACCGCGAATTATCCAGAAAATAGAAAAAGCGATTGTTGATTCTAGATGGCAGATATATGAAAAGGGGACAAAATAGAAACAGACGTTAGACCTCTTGATGCAGCTTTTTCAATATGAAGCGGTACATATCCTTAATTGTTTATTACAAATATATTATCCTGTACAAAGGCGAGCCGCTCATGAATTTCTCCAAGACTTGTGCGGTGCTTTTCAACAAATCTCAACCTTGGCAGTAACCCTGCTTTATTGGCTATCTGAATATTCAGTCCTGGCCGGGCATTTAGTTCAAGAATAAGAGGGCCTTTATCTTTATCCAGAACAATATCAACTCCCAGATATCCAAGGCCTGTCAATTCATAACAGCGGGCAGTAATTTCCAATAAGGTTTGCCAGTGAGGGATAGTCAGTCCTGTTACTGAATTGCCTGTATCAGGGTGTTCGGTAATAATATCATTGTGCCATACGCCGCTGAGAGTTATACCAGTTGAAATGTCTATGCCTGCGCCTATGGCACCCTGATGAAGATTCGGTTTGCCGCCTGACATCCTGGTTGGCAGGCGGACCATTGACATAACCGGACCGCCCGATCTAGGCGGCTTTTTCCATCGGCTCTGCCGGTGACCGGTTAGCTCTACGTTAACACTTTTAATCGTATATCCTCAGTATTTACGTCTCACTGTATGATTGATATGTCGGTAAACTCATCGATATCAATTTTGCTCTCAATTTAAAGACCAACAGGGGAACTATTCAATTCCGGAAAATACAAAATCCTATGATTACCGATTTAAATCTTCACCAAAATAATCAAATAAAGAATTGCACCTTTTAGTCTATTATTCACTCCGTTACTTTCTTTTGCATGATCATAAATGGCATTGCTCTCACTTCATTCCTTTTGATTAAAAAATACTTCACTTAATATTTCTTAAAAAACCTCTTGACTCTGTACCGGGGTACACCTTTGGAGCAGCTATCCCAAAAGTGAGCGAACAGTTAATCCAACCTGTTTAGTTAAACCGTTATCGAACAGTAATATTATGTGAACAACTTTCCCTTCTTTGGGAACAGACTCAGGCCCTGTCAGCATAAGATGGTAGCTGCCAGGCTGAAGAGTGACCCTGCCACCTGATGGAATGTCCAGTGATTCCAGCTTCAGCATTTTCACCATATCTCCCTGCAGCTCAGTCCGGTGAATTTCAACTTTCTGAAACTGATCACTTACAACACCGATTAATGTTCTCGATTGGGAAGACCTGTTTTCAATCGTCATATAGCCGGCGATTACCCGGGCATTTGGAGGAGCTTCAGGCATCCAGGCATTGTGAACAGTAAAAATTTCATCAGCATATATGTTCGTTCTACTGAAAGAAACAAACAGGAGAGCAGGAAGAAAGCAATACAGTGCAGTCCTAACTGCCTTCCTCTTCCTCATCTTCTCCATCGTCCTCGTACTCATCTTCCTCTTCGTCTTCATCATCTCCCAGCTTTATTAAGTTGAATTTGATGCTTGTTTTGCAGCATTCTTCGGTATACTTGCCCCGTATCCTTCGATATTCCTCTACAATCTTTGCGGGGTCATGAGGCGGTGGAAAAGAGGCGCGGAGCCGTCCGAGGGGATCAAGAAGCATAAAAGATGCGCTGTGGTCGATGTAATAGTCTCCGTCTTTATCTTTGCCGGGTACAGGAGTGTACGCAACCCCCATGGGCCGGGCGACTGATGCGATGACGTCCGGCTCGCCGGTCACACCGATAAACTTCTTATTAAAGTAAGGGACATATTCCCTGAGTTCCTCAACAGTGTCCCGCTGAGGATCGACTGTTACAAAGACAACCTGGGTGTCGACCTTGAACTTTGCTTCAATAACATCCCCTTTTTCAACAAGGTCCTTATACACATCATTCAGGTCCACAAGTGCGGTCGGACAGACATCAGGGCAGTAAATGTAGCCGAAAAACATAAAGGTCCATTTCCGGTTAAGGCTCCACTGGTTAAATTTTTTCCCGTTGTGGTCAGTCAGCGCAAATGATGAAAGAGGGACCGGGATATCATATATCCGGGAAACCTCCTGTTCAGGCGGCTTGTTGTCACTGCCTTTTTCAGATCCCTTTCCATACCAGATGCCCAGCATCAGAATGAGCAGTCCGGTTACTATTAAACTGCCGGTTCTCATTATATCCCTTTCGTTTTTTTCAATCTAAGAATATTTTTTTAAAAGACTACACTGCAGATGCTACCTTGCATAGGTAACCTGATTTTCCCTGTCATAGCTTCTTTCTATATGACATCCGGGGATACAGCTTCCCCCTGTATCTGTCTGCACATATTCAAGGTCGATCTCAATGGCGCCAAAGAGAAACGTGTCACGGATTCTGCCTTCCTGTTCCGAGGCATGGACATCATGACAGGCACGGCATGTCCTGCCTTTTTTCTGTTTCACATGTAACCAGTGCAGGTTTGTCTCGCCGTTTCTGAATTTAGTAATTGATGAGGTTTTTTCAGCTGTCACCAGCGCTTCCACATGGCACAGAAAGCAGAGGCCGTATTTGCCCTTTTCATATGCCGAATAAAATTTGTGCGGGAAAGGAAGTTTCAGGATATAGGCATTGTCCGAACCGTGCGGGCTATGACATGCCGTGCAATTACCCTGCATGACCGGTCCATGCTTATATTTTTTATTCTGCCATGCACGGGACTCCTTATGACAGTTAAAACAGAGTGTATCGATTCTTTCAAGCAGCAGGTTTTTGTCGTCTGAGAAATGAGGTGAATGACAGGTAAGACAGAGCCCTTCATACGCCGGGACATGTTTATGATTATACTGTTCGACCTCCCGCTTCTTTTCTTCATGACAGGTAAAACAGATCTGTTTCTTTGATTTATTCAACTGTAATGGAAATGCTCCTGCATGCGGGTCATGACATGTATTACAACCTGATTTAATAATTGGCGTATGGATATATTGCTTAGCCATCCCTGTTACCATATCCTCATGACAGATCAGGCAGAGATTAACGCCCTCATCAACGAGCCTGCTCTTGAAATTTGAGGCATGCGGATCATGACAGAGGCCGCAATTACCATCCTTTACCGGTTTATGTAAATTGCCCCCGGTGAAGAGTCTTTCCTGTTTATGACACGAAACACATAATTCATTATAGGATTGTCTGAGTAAAAATGGATGGACGGACTGATGAGGATCGTGGCAGGATGTACAATTGCCGTTTTTTATGGGGTCATGTACAAATGTACTCGAATTAATCTCTTTCTCCATAACCTTATGACAGCGTGAACACGTGGTTCGCTGGTCCATTTCCAGACCGAATGTATTGGGGTAGCCCTCTGCACGGTGACATTCCTTGCATTTCCCGTTAAAAACCGGGCTGTGAATAAACATACTCTGATCCATAAATTCTGCATGGCACTGCTGGGACAGACAGGAGGAGGCTCCCTTGATATGGGAAACATATTCTTCTGAAGAGGTAAATTTTGATAAGGGGTATGTTTGCGATAAGCCCCCACGTCCCGGGCCCCCGGGTCTCGTGGAATCCGGATAAACTGCCGTCCAGTGGGAAATCAGAATAAAGACAACAACGTGAATGAATGCATGTTTCAGAATCCAGGATTTACTCATAGAGCATCAAATCAAGCCTCTGGTCTATTTGCTCCGAATTGATCGAACCGCTGAGCCCGAGCACTTCATGCAGGGCCTCCTGAAGCAGTCCCAGGGCTTTTTCCCCGTTTCCTTTTTTATTATAAAGTAATGCCAGATCATGGATAATAGAGACCTTTACAGAGATGTATGGAGGTTTTGCATCAATGATATCAGCGGCTTTTATGTCATAAAGATTGTATGCAAGTTCAAGTTCCTCAACTGCCTTATCATCCCTGTTCGTTTTCATATAGATTTTCCCGAGCAGGTGATGTGCCCTGATCTTGAGATTAATGTCAGCAGTGGGCGAGGTCTTTAAAAAATTTTCAGCTTCAACATACTTCCCCTGATTCACGAGCATCACCGTATAATTCAGGTGGGCCACGATATTTTTTTTATCGAGTTCAATCGCCCTGTTAAACTCCTCTATTGAGCTCTTATTATTGCCTTTTTTCCAGAGGATAATCCCCATGAGATTATGGGCCCATGAATCATCCGGACTCAATTCAATTGATTTGTTCAGGGCCGAGAGCGCCTGTTCAAGGAGATTTTTCTTATACATCTGAAGGGCGTAATAATAGAGTCTCTTTGACTTGCTATCAGTTTCCTTTATCTTTGCAGCCTGCTGCATGCGGGAGCGCTCAGCAAGACCGGTCAATTCCCTGATTTTTTCTGTAATAAGCGGACGTGCGGTCATAGGAAAACTGGGGTAGATAAAATGAATCAGGCCTGATTTATTAATCATTATCGTAGATGGCAATGCAATCACACCAAAATCCTTGAATGATTTAAACCCCCTGTCAATGAGGACCGGAAATGGGATTTTATTGTCCTTAATTATATTTCTCACAGCAGTGATCTCTTCCGCCGGGATTTCCTTATCTTCCACAGGAGTATAAATGCCGATTATTTCAAGACCATGTTTATCATGGTACTTTTGGTGCATTTCGCCCAGGTAAAGAAGGGCATTGAGGGAGTAGTCGAGAAATGCCTTATTTGTTGTCAGTTCCCAGAAGAGAATTACGACCGGTTTACTGCCAATGTGGCCTGAGATATTTACTGTCTGACCATTGATATCATCGAGGACTATCTTATGCGGCGAATCCCCTTCTTTCAACCCGATTAGTGCTGATGCATTCCCTGGAAACAGGCCATACGGAAGTGAGAACGTGAAACATACTATTAAAATAATCGCGCCTCTGCAAAAGGGGTGATTAATTACATTGTCAGGCATAGACCTCTTCCTTATATAATGAATCGGTTACTGTCTGCCAAGTTTTCTCGACCAGGGTGACTTATCTATGACATCGACAACACTGATAAGATAGCCGAAGGGATAGTCAGGCTGGTAGAGATGAAATTTGTCAAATTCAAAGAGTTTTCTTGAGGCAAGAAGGAACTTGTAGTAGGGGTCTTCCTTTCCAAGGATTTTTACTTTACAGTTTACCTGGAAGCTGATGTATTTTATGCCGTCGTCTGTATGTGACATGCCTACATACAGCAGGCTTGCAAAGGGATTCTTTCTGATATTTTCAAGCGCTTTCCCTCCGAATATCTCGAGTCCTCCCAGTACGGATGCATCAAAGTTATTGACACTGCCGTACAGCTGCCCGGTTGCTTTCAGCCTCTGGTGCATGCTTTCCTTCCACGGCATACTGCGTGCCTCAGCAATAACACTATCGAACACATCGGTATAGTGCTGGAGATGCTTCTGCTCAGGAAGGAGGCCCAGTCCTTTTACGGTCATATTAACGGGAAAGGCGTTCCCTTCGCTCCACGTTGCCATTACCGGCAGGTGGGCGGCAAAATACTTTGTGGGATGACCGTCTTTCATTGAATGAAGAAACTCAATCCGTGAAGATACTAACCACTCCATGCATTTTTCCGGTATTTTATGCAGCGTCTGTCTCATATTGATCATCCTTTCTTTCAAGCCATATTTTTAGTTTTTGGAGCAGCAATGCACTCCTGTATTGTCTTAAGTGTGAACGGCCTCCCAGCAATATAAGCATTATCAACACAAAGTGTATTGACGTGGCATTCTCACTGAACAGTCCGTAGTAGATGGAGAGATACACCGCAATGACAACATTGACGATACTGAAAACAAGAAAGATTTTTGTCTGTCCTGCAATGCGGTTGAGCAGCTTTATTTCTTTTGCATTCAGATTCATTTTTTCCCCGCCATTTTTTCCATGCCATATTTCTGCCGGGCCATCTGCATGATCTCAGGGGTTATTTCACGGTGATGGTTATTAATGGCAAACTTTTCTACCGCACCCCTTACCATGGTCCGTACAAAAAAGGGCACTTTTTTAATCCTGTCTTCAGCTTCCCTTGACCAGACCGGTTTGTCAGCCTCACTCACATTGCAGTCATGGCTCATGGTGAATTTCGGAGGGCTGATGATATCCTCATTTTCGGGAATATGAACGCACCAGGGGTCTTCTTCCATGATGCTGCCATGGGAAGCATATGCGCGTGCCCTGCAGCCGCCGCATAGGAGCTGGTACTCGCAGACCTTGCATTTCCCCTGCAGGGATGGGTTCCTCAATGATGCAAACTCACTCGAATTCTGCCAGATTTCCTGGAACTGCTGCTCCCTGACATTTCCGGCGCTTGCCTGCATGTACGGGCAGGACGTTACTTTTCCTTCAGGGGTAACCCTGCAATAACTGGTGCCGGCCATACATTTTCCCGCATCAAGTTTTAAGAGGTTTGCTTCAGGATTGCGTTGATATAATATCCTTCTGAATGTCGGGGCACACCGGGTCCTTATCATCATGCCTGTCCTGTTTTCCTGCATCCTTACTATCAGCGAAAGCAGTTCTTCATACTGTTCAGGACTGATATCTGTCAGTTCCTCCCCCTTGCCGGTGCAGACCAGGAAGAAAGGACTGAAGACCCGTACCCCGAGTGAGCGGGCCAGCTGTATAAGTTCTGGAATCTCGTCATAATTGCTCTTTGTTACCACCGTATTTATCTGGACAGAAAGGCCTTCAGCCTTGCATATTTCAACAGCCGTTACCGCCCTGTCCCACGCGCCCTGTATCTGACGGATTCCATCGTGAATTTCCGGCCTGGTAGAGTCCAGACTTATACTCACACCTGATACGCCCGTCTCCTTCAATTTCCGTGCAATTTCAGCATTTATATAATATCCATTGGTGCCGAGGACCACCATCATGCCTTTTCCTGAGGCATATGCGGCAAGATCATACACATCGCTTCTTAAAAGAGGTTCCCCTCCTGAGAGGATGAGCATGACCTCCGGGTTGATCTCTGCAATCTGATCAATCACCTGAAATGCCTTCTCTGTATCCAGTTCACAGAGGGGGGCCTTGTCCCTGTTATGTTCGTTCCGTAACGCTGCCGGAAGGTAGCAGTGACTGCATGAGAAATTACATCTCCTCGTGATATTCCATGAAATGACGTTTAAACTGTTTTTCATATTTTTTACCAATACATGTTTTTTGACCGGCTTACGTTAACAGCATATTGCACTGCGCATACCGGAGAAGGTTCTCACTCGTACTGCCCATTTCAGCTTCCTCGGCCTGATGGGCGCCGAACCGGCTTAAGACAAGCAGCGATGCAGGTTTCTCCTCAAGATATTTAGATATTTCATGGTATGGCTTTCCCGCCAGGATAGTGGTCCTGACATGCACTCCATTGTTTATTCCAATTTCTACGGCTTCATCGAGATACGATTCATAGACCTTTTTTAATCCCTTGTCAATGACTTCATCGTGAAGCTGAGCCTGGTCCTTAAACCTGAATTTTTCACCGGCTTCTTTCGAGAGCACCCCCACAAGGCTCTTGAATGCGACCGTGTGATAATGGGGATCAAATACCGAAACTGCTTCAACTTCAATACCAAACAGTTTTCCCAGCTTGATTGCCTTCTCAAGGGCCAGTGCAGACTGTCTGCTGCCGTCTACAGCAGCAACAATTCTGTCCGTCAGGATATTATCGTCTTTTACCACCATGACGTCGGTATCGACATTTCTGATTACCCGCTCACAGACACTCCCGACAAAAGAGTTGCCATTTACCGTGCCGAGCCCTCTTACACCGATGACCACCAGGTCATACTGGCTGCTCCGTATATCTTTAACGATTTCAAACCAGT
>CAMYJJ010000021.1 GCA_947258735.1 Thermodesulfovibrionia bacterium
AAGTGCTTCGCGGGCTGAGACTTATTCATACACATCTTAAGAGTGAACGTATTAATCAGGATGATATTACTGACCTCTCATTATTACGGCTGGATGCACTTATTGTGATCGGGATGAAAGACGGACTGCCTGATACTGTGTCTCTTGCACATCTGTATTCAGACAGACAAAACGCAACTTATGAAATACAGGGACCTGTTCCCTATCACGGCATGGAGCGTGAATTTCAGGATTTTGACAAGTTCATTCTCATGATCGAAGAAGGTCTCCTGTCACGAAGGACAGGATATGATGTTGAAGACAGAAGAGAAAGGGCTGTGCTGGTCAGTGTTTCAACTGCCTCACGATATGACCAGGAGGATTCGATGGCAGAACTCAGGGAACTTGCTGAGTCAAGCAATGTCATTGTCCTTGATACGGTCCTGCAGAGGGCAAGACAGATTAACCCCAAATACCTGATGGGTGAGGGCAAACTGAGGGAACTGGTCATTAATGCCATGAACAGGGGGGCGACACTTCTGGTCTTTGATCAGGACCTAAATCCATCACAGACCAGGGCCATTGGTGAAGTGACAGAACTGAAAGTTGTTGACCGTTCCCAGCTTATCCTTGACATATTTGCCAGACGCGCTCACAGCAGGGACGGTAAAGTCCAGGTCGAACTGGCGCAGCTTAAATACCGGCTTCCCCGCCTGACCGGAAAGGGGACAGCCATGTCAAAGCTGATGGGCGGTATCGGCGGAAGAGGTCCGGGAGAGATGAAGCTTGAGATTGACCGGAGGCGGGTGAGAGACAGGATCGGTCTGCTTGAAAAACAGTTGAAGTCCTTAAGCCGTGCCCGTAGGCAGAGAAAGGCAAAAAGGGTCTCGCAGGGACTGCCTATCATTTCGATTATAGGCTATACCAACGCAGGCAAGTCGACCCTCCTGAACAGTCTGACCCGGAGCAGGACCATGGTAGAAGACAAGATGTTTGCCACACTGGACACCGCCAGCCGGCGGTTGAGATTTCCTAAGGAAAGGGACGTGATCATTACCGATACGGTCGGTTTTATCCGTGATCTTCCGAAAGACCTGTTTGCTGCGTTCAAGGCAACCCTTGAGGAACTTGAGGATGCTGACCTGTTACTGCATGTGGTAGACATATCCAGCCCGAGGTTTGAACAGCACATAACATCGGTGGAGAAAATATTGTCTGACCTGAAGCTTTCTGAGAAACCGGTATTGAATATATTTAACAAGGAAGACCTGGTCGATACAGAAGATATTGCCCCGATCTGCAAAAGGTTCAATGCTCTGGCAGTGTCTGCTTTAAAACAGGAGACACTTCACCGTCTCCTTGTTGCCCTGGAACATAAAATCTGGCCGATGTAGCAAATTGTGACAGGATTCGTGCATCATGGTCTATGTGTTATTGATCTATGTAAGCTTCTTTTTTCTGCCGCTTGTCTTCGTACATTAACCTGTCTGCTTCAGCCAGAAGATCATCAAGGGAACGGGGGTCTTCAGGGTCAAAGAAGGAAATGCCGAAACTGAGAGAGAGTTTATAAATGTCTGAACTTTTTAAATTATATGCGGTTATGTTGGCAAGGAGTCGCGCCGTGATGCTTTCTACGTTGTCGCCTGCAAATCCTACAGGAAATACAGCAAACTCATCACCACCGAGCCGGGCAACGATATCTGACTTGCGAAAGCACTCTTTTAATATGTCTGCAGTCTTTATCAACGCCTGGTCTCCCTCCTTATGACCCAGTTTATCATTGATGACTTTCATGTTATCAAGATCAGCATAGAGAATATAGAGCCCCCTGTTTTCTCTGGCAGACATTTTTAAATATTGTTCACCCAACACGGCCAGTCCCCTTCGGTTGTATAGTTTTGTCAGCTCATCAGTGAGAGACATTTCCCTGAGCTCTTCTTCCATTTTTCTGCGTTCCGATATGTCTTTGGAAACAATGGTGACTGCTACAGAATCATTATTCTCTATAACCGGGCTATAAGTCTGGAGAAAATACCTGCCGTCCCGTAAACTCTTATATTCATACTGCTCTGATTTTTTATGATCTAAAGCCATGTTAACCTTTTCCTTAAATAATGCGGTTTCCTCAGGAGAATGAAAATTGCTGAAGGGCTTTCCCACGTAGGTTTCATCAGTCCCTATGCGGGATATATGCTGCCTGTTCATGTACAGGTAGTTGAGGTCTTTGTCTACGAGATAAATGGAATCGTCAGTTGATTCAACGAGTGAGCGGAACCGGCTTTCACTCTGCTGAATTATGTTACCGCTTTGCCTCGCGTCCCTTAATCGTCTCCAGCCATACCATGCCAGCGAGACAGCAGTGGCTAGTGCTCCGCTGGCGATGATTTCATCAAGTTCCCAGGACGCATGATACGTAACAAAAAACATGAATCTCTCATGAATATCAATATACATGCTGAGATAGACAGTAATTGAAATAAACAGGCCAATGAGAAATAAGTCGGACCGGGCTCTGCTGATATGAAATTTTTTATTATGCACGCTGATACGTTTTAATCCTTTCTGTATGACATCTGTACGAATTACCATTACTATCGGTTTTATTCTTAAATTCTTGATAGTTCTGGTGTATGGGCAGGGTAATTTAACAGAAATATAGCTGTGAATTATCAGAAACTGTAAGCATTATTTTTTGGTATTTTCCGTGATCAGCCCCGTAATAAGAGCTTTATTACAGGAAGTTCAGGGTTGTTTTAAGAATATGAATAGATAACAGGTTTTCGTTACGTGCTCTTGACAAGAATGATTCTAATATGATAATCTCTATTTAAATAGAATCAGTGTTGGAGGTGCATGATGCAGAAGTACAGAGATAAAGGGCTAAAATTAACTCCTCAACGGCTTGCCATATTGGAATTCCTTGAAGGAAACAGGAATCATCCTTCTGCTGAGGAAATCTATTCAGAGATCAGAAAGAAATACCCTATGATGTCTTTTGCCACTGTGTATAACACAATTGAGACATTGAAGAAAAGGGGGTATCTCGCTGAGCTGACAATTGACCCGGAGCGAAGGCATTATGACCCTGATACAAGTCATCACCATCATCTGATCTGTAAAAAATGTAAAAAAATTGTTGATATTCACAGGGACTTTTCCATTAACATACCGGAAGACCAGAAAGTTTCATTCGACGTCCTGGATAATCATATAGAATTTTACGGCATATGCCAGACATGTAAAACGAAAGGAGATTGAGCATGGCAACATTTAAATGTGAAAAATGCGGAGCTACAAAAGAAGGAAGGTGCAAACCTAAAGAATGTCCCAAATGCGGTGAAAACGGGACCATGAACAAGCAGGACCAGTCCTGTGGTTGCAACTGTAAATAAAAAGAGTATAATCAGCACAAGGAGGAGATGAACAATGTGCATGGAACACCGGGTAGTATGCAAATGCGGCAAACGTGATGCAAGTTTTAATTTCAAGAATGAGGTCATGCCGCCTGAAACAATTGAATCCCTCTATTGTCCTGACTGCTCAAAAGAGGTAGAGCTTGACTCAGACAGGATGATTAAGGACAATGGCTGGCTCATTCATTATGACATGGATATAGCGGGTGTTTTCGGTAAGAGGCTGCCTGCATCTGACGCTGACAATGTTTCTCCGGAACTGCTTTTTGATGAAGGGTATGTTACATGGAGAGGCGTGTATCCGGGTGATCACATAGACAGTGTGCGAGAAAGGCGGGAGCTTTCACAGCTGGCCAGGACAGACCCCAGGAGATATTTCCATGAAATGAAAGGCTGGGCCATTACGCGAATGTCCCGTTTAAAAGAAGAGGGATGGAGGAAAGCAGATGAATGATGGAAGACGTGAAGAAAAACCTGCATGTTCAGATACATCAGCTCCCTCACCTGCTGAAGTCAAATGTCCCCACTGCAGCATTGAAATAGAGATCTGGAGTGATGAATCAGACATCAGCTGTAAACTTTGCGGTAAGCTGGTATATAATGAAAATGTTGTATCACATTAGGAGGGTGGTATTATGTCCAAAATGAAGAAGGTCTATGCATGTAAACTCTGTAACGCCTACATGACAAAAGATGCTGAAGAGACAGCACCGTTATGCTGTGGCAGGGAAATGACTGAAATGGATGAGTTGTCGGCTGATGATATATATGAAGAAAAGGAATCATCAGGAGGCAGGTAGATAATAATCTGATAATGGGAGGACTGATATGTCACTGAGTAGAGCTCTGGAGACAGCAATCAAAATGGAAACAGATGCGATGAAATTTTACCGTGATGCAGTGGGTAAGACCACTCATCCGCTTGGGAAACGAATATTTGAAGGGTTTGTCAAGGATGAGATGAGACACCTGAAAATGCTGCAGGACATCATGAATGATATGGATATTGAGGTCAAACATGTTTATCCGAAACAGGACATTAAAACGATTTTCACAGAACTGAAGGACGAGATGATGCAAAGGGTGACAGCAACGGCCAGTGAAAAAGATGCGGTGAAAATCGCCCTGGATTTTGAGCGCGGGGGGTATCATTTCTATGAACAGGCTGCGGAGGAGGCACAGGGAGAAAAAGAGAAAAAATTATTTGAGCTCCTGAAGGTCGAAGAAAAAAGACACTATGAGCTTCTTGAAAACACCCACAGGTTTCTTGAGGATACAGGGGACTGGTTCATGTGGGAAGAGCATGGAATTTTAGAAGGATAAGAGATAAAGGGGTCAGGCCCTGACCCCACCACCAATCACTTCAATTTGATCAATAATCTAAACGAGTAGTGAATAAATTCAGGGAGGGTTATAATGAAATACAGATGCACAATTTGTGATTTTATTTATGATGAGGAAGCAGAAGAAACACCATTTAAGGATTTACCGGACGACTGGGTCTGCCCTGTCTGCGGTGCATCAAAAGAAGATTTTGAGTTGGTAAGCTGACTTGAAATCAGCAACTTATTTCCTGTTGAGATGGAATACCGAATAACGTTTACAAAAAATTACCTCTACTAAGGAGAAATAATGTCAAAATCAGAAAAGAATTTACAGGACGCATTTGCTGGAGAATCACAGGCAAACAGAAAGTACCTGGCTTTTGCTAAGCAGGCAGAGAAGGATGGTTTTGCTCAGGTAGCAAAGTTATTCAGGGCAGCGGCCGCAGCTGAGACCGTTCATGCCCATAGCCATTTAAAGCAGCTTGGCGGGATTAAAACCACAAAGGAGAACCTCGAGGAAGCAGCCGGGGGAGAGGCATTTGAGTTTAAGGAAATGTATCCGAAGATGATTAAAGAAGCGGAAGAGGAAGGTCATAAAGGGGCGCTCCGCAGTTTTAATTTTGCCAATGATGTGGAGAAAGTCCACCATGATCTTTATCAGAAGGCCCTTGATAATCTGGGCAACAATGAAGAGACAGACTATTATGTATGTGACATATGCGGCTATACGGCAGAGGGCAGCGCTCCTGATGAGTGCCCTGTGTGCAGGGCCAAGGCGAAAGCGTTCCAAAAGATAGATTGATTAATGGGGGGCAGGCCCTGACATTTGACAATCTGTCAAATGTCAGGGCCTGCCCCCTGCAATCTTTTTTAATTCAGCTTCATCTATCTGATATTCGCTTGACAGGTGTTTTGCTGTAGCACCAGTCTGGGTCATCACCTCATTGACGTACTCTTTGAAAGTGATCTGTTTTTCGCAGGTTTCAAAATAGTTATTAAGGACCATTGCCAGCCCTTCCGAGGGCAGCCTGTATCCCTTTCTTGTGGCCTGTTTTTCTCCGGTGCCTTCAGGTATCCCCATTACCACAATTTTATCATCAACAGTTATAAAACGGATATTATGGACCATAAGGCAGCTGCTGTATAACACCTGTGCTCCGGCTTTTGAATACAGATACCCTATATGAAGCCTGTCAGGGAATTTGGGCAAAAGGTACGTGAAACTGATACCTTCCTTAACACGTTTTTCTATGGTTGCAACGATATCTCTCGTCATTTTATTATCTTCTCCGGAAGGCATCCTTCCCGTAATGCACCCCCTGATTTCTTCCTTTGCATCCATCATCGAGTCCAGTACATTCAGAAAGTACTCCTGTCTCGTAAGAATTTTAGTAGCCTTCCCCACTTCCAGAATAAGTTTGTCCCGCTGTTTGCCCTCTTTTATACTGTAAATAAGGAGTATGACAGTTGCTATGAGCAGGATCGACTCAAGTGCAAGCAAACCAATTTCAAGTGTCATATATATACCTTAATACCTTAATTAAATTAAATCGATATGTCCCTTTGAATACACAACCTTACAGCACACTGATATCTCACAATAAACTTCATTTTTTTTATATGTACCGAGTCCAATATGATTTTTGCAAGCACATTCAGTTGCACCAAACGACATTATTTCGTATTAAGGCTTCTGATATACGCCACTATACTTTTTATCTTCTTTTCACCAAGTTCTTCATTCCACATTGGCATGCCTCCGGGCCGTCCCTCAGCTATTGATTTATAAATATCTTCATCAGTACCCCCGTACTTCCATTTTCCCTCAACAAGGTTTGGACATATTCCTCCCTGCCCGTCTGCACCATGACATTTCAGGCATTTCTCGTCATATATTGAAGCCCCCTGTTTGACTTCTTTTGAGGCGTTTGTCGTTCCACTGGTACCGGCAGTTTTTTCATCTGTACATGACATGACAAACATAAAAAGCACAGGTATTAATATAAAAAACATAAACGAGATAATTCTTTTCATATATCCTCCTCCTTGCAGATAAACACTGTTTTTATAATTAAATAGTTACCGACAACGGTATATTATCAGATGAATTTTACCCTCAAGCTCTTTCATCTACCACAATGACATTGTCCGAATCACGGACAGACGGACACCTATCCTGCAGCTTAGGCAAGTACTTGAGTTAACAGCATACAAAACAAATCTAGTCCTATTTTATTTTTTTGTCAAGTACATGAAGTGCCGATATATTCATGTACGAAGTGGAGCCGGATTGACATGTGTAGAATGCCGGGAGAAATGATGCAGGCTGTCCCCCAGAGCGAACATGATGCCCCCCATATGCATGCACCGATCAGCATATAAGTTTCAAATTTCAGATTACAAATATAAAATAAAGCTGAATCTTTCTATGCGCATTTATACTGCTCCATAATTTTATTTAATCGTTCCTCCACCAGAAACCGTATTTCATCAAGACGTGACTGGCTGCTGGCTTCAAAGCGAAGAACAAGAACGGGTTGCGTGTTTGAGGCGCGCACGAGGGCCCATCCATCATCAAATTTTATTCTGATGCCGTCAATGGTAATGGATTTAAATTCATTAAATGCATTCTGGGCCCTTTCTACTATTTTAAATTTTATATTATCAGGGCAATCAAACCTGATTTCCGGTGTCGCAATTACCTCCGGTACATCATGTAACAGGGCCTTTGTGCTGTACGGCTGACCGGCTTTTTTGATTATTTCCATCAACCTCAGGCTTGCATAGACCGCATCGTCATATCCAAAATATCTGTGCCTGAAAAAGAGGTGTCCGCTCATTTCCCCTGCAAGCAGGGCCTCTTCTTTTTTCATTTTTTCCTTTATCAGTGAATGCCCTGTTTTCCACATGACAGGATTTCCCCCATGGGCAGCAATATCATCATACAGTGTCTGCGAGCACTTAACTTCTCCTATGACCGTGGCGCCGGGGTTGTCCTTCAATATATCGCGGGCAAAGATGATCATAAGGCTGTCCCCCCATACGATATTGCCTTCTTCATCAACGACCCCGATCCTGTCTGCATCCCCGTCATAGCCGATGCCGGCATGGGCCTTTTCTTCTTTTACCTTTGCGATCAATCCCTGCAGGCTTTCAACCAGGGTGGGATCAGGGTGATGGTTTGGAAAGTTGCCATCAGGCTCGCAATACATCTCAATGACTTCAGCGCCAAAGGAGCGCATTAATTGCGGTGCAACAAGGCCTCCTGTGCCATTGCCTGCATCAACAACGACTTTAATTCCAGAGAGATCTCCAAACTTGTCCTTTAAATAATCGATGTACTCGTCAATTATGGGATAGTTTTCAAGACTGCCGTTACCATGTTTAAAATCCTCAGCATCGATAATTTTTTTGATATCCTGTATGGCATCACCAAATATAGTTCCCCTGCCAACACTGATTTTAAATCCGTTAAATTCAGGGGGGTTGTGGCTGCCGGTTATCATAATACCCCCGTCAAGAGAAAGCTTGTAAAGTGAATAATACTGCAGTGGTGTCGGACACATACCAAGGTCGATTACATCAATGCCCGAATCCCTGATTCCCCTGACCAGAGCATCCCGTATCAGAGGAGAGTGGAGTCGTGCGTCCCAGCCGATACTTACTCTCGCCTTGTCTTTGCCGGTCTGTCTGAGCAGATAAGCGGCAAATCCTTTTCCGATCAGCTCGGCTGTTTTATCGCTGAGGTCTCTTTCCCATACTCCTCTGATATCGTACTGTCTGAAAATTTCGGGATTAATCATTATTTCTCCTTCAGATTTTTTGCTTTGCATTATACCATATGCGATTACAGGCATTTATCAACAAATATGTCGATCCTACAAAATTGTAGCAGGTTTCTATATCGGTAAGCCTTATATTTCAAGCACTTATGTGCTGGCATGGATCTGGCATATTCATATAGTCGCAGAATGAAATATGAAGGAGCTGAAAGAGAAAGAGGGAGACTCCCCATGGATAGTGTCACGGAAATGCGGCTGTCTGACCATTTACAAATTAAATTATGAATTGTTATCATGTATAGCTAACGAATTCTACATCAAGCGCGTCTCATTCCACTATGTAAGCATATAATGGTATGGACGCTTTTTTTGCCTGTTAAGGAACTGATACATGTGTAGACTGGCTGCAATAACATCAAGTGAATATTTCTCGCCCGTTGAGAATATACGTGCCCTTGAGACGATGAAAGAGGGACATGACGGATCCGGTATGGGCCTTATCCTGAAAGGTCTTGGAGGAGAATTTGAGGAGCTGAAGGATTTCCCTATTTTATCCGGAATATGTTCGGAACAGGGTGTCAAGACACTTGATGATTACATGAACAAGCGTGGATTCAAGCTGAAATATACCTGGACGCCCAAGACAAAAGCGGTCAAAGGTATTGCAGGCCGTGACTACTATTTTTCGAGAGTATATGACTATCCCGAGATGTATAAATACAGTCCTCTTGAAGATAAGGAAGCACTGCTTCTCAGGACGAGACTGGAATTGAGGAGACTGGGTGAGTCAGATGAGTCGATTATTGTGTTTGCTTTTTATCCTGATATCCTGGCGTTGAAAGAAGTTGGTGATCCCCTTCAGCTGGGTGAATTTTTTGGGCTTGAGAAATCAACTCTGAAAGCAAAGATAGTGCTCGCACAGGGAAGACAGAACACCAATTATGCCATTAACCTCTATGCGTGTCATCCTTTTTTTATTCAGGGGTACGGTACAATGACGAACGGGGAGAATACGGCATTCATACCGATCAGGGAATTTCTTGCAGGCAGAGGATTTCCGGGCTATATTGGATATAACAGTGACAGTGAGGTGTTCTGTCACATACTTCATTATGCCTGTAAGCAATTAGGGTATCCGCTTCATTATTATAAGGACATCGTAACGCCGCTCAAACAGGAAGAGATAGATGAGAGACCTGACAGTCAGGCTGCAGGTTTACTGAAAAAATCCCTGAGGCCCCTTTGTATTGACGGCCCCAACTGCGTGATAGGGTTTACTCCTGACGGAACAGTTTTTATGCTGCAGGATGCAAAAAAACTCAGGCCGGGCGTGGTAGGAGGCATCAGGGGAAAGTACGGGCTCATGTCTGAGGAGTGCGGTCTGGACAGTGTTGTCTCAGGCAGGGACAAATCAGAAGACATATTTCCAATGAGATACGATATGGTCATTATTAAACCTGATGCAGAGGAGGTCACGGTATGGAACCAGCTGCACGGTTAGACAACAATCATGAGCTTGCTGTCAAGGACTTTCCTTACATCATAAGGTGGAGAGACGACAGGTGCAAACGCTGCGGAAAATGCACGGCAGTCTGCCCCATGTTCTCTATTGAGCCTGCGGTCATAGTAAAGCGTACCCTGCATTCCGAGGGTGCAACTCCCGAGCCGGTAGCAACCAGGCGCGTTGAGACTATTGTCAAACAGACAACTGAAATCCGCAAGTACTGCACGGGCTGCGGAACATGCACGCTTGTCTGCCCTAATGAAGCTATAGAACCTGAATACAATCCGGCCCATAAGTTTAACTTTCACAAGAACAAGGGCGGACATCCCTATCGAAGAGGCGGCAGAAGAAACGATCCGACACCATCGACTTTAGATAAATTACGGTTTTCGAGAATATCAATGCTTACTGACCCGGCACTTGATGCGGGAAGGCATGAGTTCAGGATCAGGACCTATCTCGGCAGGATGCTGCCAGCCGAGGACCTTCCGTTAAACATTAAAAAAGGTAAGCTTGATATCGATAAGAAGCTGGGCAAGTTTATTCCCCCGGTTCGCGAGATCTATCCGGTGATGATAGGCAGCATGTCCATCGGCGCGCTTTCTCCAAACATGTGGGAAGGGCTTGCCATGGGAATTACCTATTTAAATGAGGTCGAAGGAATGCCTGTTGTGATGTGCTCGGGCGAAGGAGGGATGCCCCAGAGACTTCTCAGGTCAAGGTTTATAAAATATTTCATCCCCCAGATCGCATCAGGATATTTTGGATGGGACGAGATCGTCAGGGCCATCCCGCATATGGTTGAAGACCCCTGTGCAATCGAGATCAAGTATGGTCAGGGAGCAAAGCCCGGTGACGGCGGTCTTTTGATGGCCCACAAGGTATTAAAACTCATATCCGAAATCAGGGGCGTGCCTATGGGCGTTGACCTGCCGTCTCCGCCGACACACCAGACAAAGTACTCCATAGAAGAGGCGGTAGCCAAGATGATCCAGTCAATGTCAATGGCATGGGGGTTCCGGGTGCCTGTGTATCCGAAGATTTCAGGCAGCCATACAGCAAAGGCTGTGTTAAATAATCTGGTAAGAAACCCCTATGCTGCTGCTCTTTCGATAGATGGAGATGACGGGGGAACAGGTGCGGCTTATAATGTGTCCATGGACAGCATGGGACATCCCATTGCATCGAACATACGGGAGTGTTACCTGGATCTGGTTGCCCAGGGAAAACAGAATGAACTCCCCCTGATAGCAGCAGGAGGTTTAGGCAAGAAAGGCAATCTTGCGGCAAACACAGCAGCCCTGTTTATGCTTGGCGCCTCATGCGTTTCAATCGGGAAATATATCATGCAGGCCGCGGCACAGTGTTTTGGTGATGAATATAACCGCTGTAACGTATGTAACCTCGGGAAATGTCCCAGAGGAATCACGACCCAGGACCCACGACTATACAGAAGGCTCGACCCTGACAAGGTAGCCGAGCGGGTGGTTGAGGTGTATAAATCACTTGATGTGGAGTTAAAGAAGATATTTGCACCGATGGGGAGAAGCACGGAGCTGCCCATTGGTATGTCAGACGGACTCAGTTCGGACGATGCTGCAGTAGCAGAGAGGTTGAAGATAAAATTTACGTGTTAACTACGTAGCTCAAATTAGATAAACATAGCTCAACAGTAGCTCAAAGTTGAGAATTAATATTTTTGAGCAATTGTTAAGCCATTTTGAGCAACTGTTGAGCAGAGTAATAATGAAAAAAATAACGTTAAAAGGAACAAAAAAAGGCAAGCGCACTTCTTCACGGAGATTTGAAGAGGAAATCCAGAAGGCAGTTCATAAGGGTGCGACAGACCTTCACATTATAGCCAGCGGTCAGCATGGTATTGGAGGGCGTATCTGGCCCAGAGGAAAAAATATAAAGATCACCGTGGAGGGTCCTGTTGGACAGAGGCTCGGCAGCATGGGCATGTTCGGCACAGAGATTGTGGTAAAGGGAAGCGCTTCTGATGATATAGGCTGGATAAACTGCGGCGCCAGCATTACTGTCCTTGGTGATGTTACAAACGGTGCACACAACGCAGCTGCCCAGGGAAAGCTCTATGTGCAGGGCGGGGGCGGTGCACGATGTGAAACCATGACCAAGCACAATCCCAAATTCGATCCTCCTGAATCCTGGTATTTCAGAGATGTCGGCGATACCTTTGCCGAGTTCAAGGCAGGGGGTATAGCTGTTGTGTGCGGCGTGGATCCGAGAAATCCTGAAAATGTCCTTGGGTATAGACCCTGCGTAGGTATGGTCGCGGGAGTTGTGTATTTCAGGGGACCGATAAAAGGATACAGTGAAAATGATGTAAAGCTGCATGATCTGACAGACCAGGACTGGACATGGCTCAAAACAAACATGAAGCCTTATCTCAAGGCAATTGACAGATCAAAACATTATAAAGAGCTAACATCTTCGATTGATGACTGGAAAAAACTTATTCCCTACACAGCCCAGGACCGTGCGGCAAGAAAAGACTTCAAGATGTCCATTGAGAATTTCAGGTCAGAGACATGGGAAAAGGGGGTGGGAAGCGGCGGGATATTTGCAGAGTACCTGACCCATCCGCTTACCACACTGCCTTATATAACAACCGGAGAGGAGAGAAGGTTCAGGCCTGTATGGAACAACAGGAAGTATTCTGCTCCCTGTGAATATGCCTGCCCTACAGGCATCCCCACCCAGAAACGGGCGGAGCTTATCAGGCAGGACAAACTCCATGAAGCAATGGACCTGATACTCCAATACAGTCCGCTCCCGGCTTCAGTGTGCGGTGAAATCTGTCCCAACCTCTGCATGCAGGCATGCACGAGGATGCATGTTGATACCGCATTTAATATTAAGGAAATGGGAAGGGCGAGCCTTGAGGTAAAGGCGCCGAAGCTGTTGCCGAAGACATCAAAGAAGGTCGCGGTCATCGGGGGCGGCCCGGGCGGGCTGTCTGCCGCATGGCACCTTGCACTGAAGGGGCATGATATTGATCTGTATGAAGCAGAACAAAAACTGGGTGGAAAGCTTGAACTCTGCATTCCAAAGGAACGTCTTCCGCAGGACGTACTTCAAAAAGAACTGGACCGGTTTAAAGAGACAGGCGTGAATGTCCATCTCAAGACAAAGGTAACAAAGAAGAAATTCAACGAAATATATAAGACTCATGATGCGGTCATTGTTGCCTGCGGCGCCCATAAGCCCAGGATGATGAACCTGCCCGGATCAAAGGAGATGATTTCAGCCTATGATTTTCTCAAGGGGATTAACATAGGTAACAGACCGGAGCTTAAAGGCCAGAATGTTGTGATTATCGGTGCCGGAAACGTGGGAATGGATGTTGCTGCTGAGGCATACCACTGCGGTGCAAAAAAGGTGACAGCTGTAGATATTCAGGAACCGGCTGCATTTGGAAATGAGCTGGACATAGCAAAGTCACTGGGCACAGAAATTCTCTGGCCCAAGTTTACCGAGAAGTATGTAAAGAAGGAAAAGACAATCTACTTTAATGACGGCACATCACGTGAAGCAGACCTTGTTGTTATATCTATCGGAGATACACCCATGACAGAGTTCCTTCCTACCACGGTGAACACTGACAAAAATGGATGGATCGAGGCTGACGAGATCGGGTTTACGTCAGACCCCAAGATCTATGCAGTTGGTGATGCCACCCGGTTAGGATTGGTAACACATGCCATCGGTCATGCCCGGAAATCTGCCGAAGCAGTGCATATTACCCTTTCAGGAAAATCATATTACCGGCCCACCCCGAAACCCATGGTCCCGTATGAGAATGTTAAAGCAGCCTATTACGATACCTGTCAGGGCGAACCCTTCAGCCCTGTGACCGAGGCCCAGCGCTGTATGTCCTGTGCTGCCTGCAGGGACTGCCATATGTGCGAAGCCACCTGTTACTACGGCGCTATCAGCAGAAATGAAGACAAAGATGGTAATTATGCCTACGTAGTTGATAAAGACCTCTGCATCGGCTGCAGTTTCTGTGCCGGTATCTGCCCATGTGCTGTATGGGAAATGGAAGATAATATTTAAAAGAGAATTACGAATAGCGATTGAAGATTACGAAGTAAAAATAAATGTCACTCCTTGATCATCAATCGTCAATCTCCGCATTTCAGTATCTCCTCGCAGAGAGAGAGCAGGTTATCTGCAAAAGCTCATTGAACATCTTGTAATTTTTTTTAGATTTTTCAGGACACACAAACAAAGCCTTTTTTTAAGGACTTACGGAGATCATAGCGTCTTTGACGAGTTCCCTGTATTGGCTGCCCTCAGAAGGATTTGGATATGGTTGAACAGCCATTACTGTCTGAGCTGTATGGGTATAATTCCGATCAAGGTCAGTACTGAATTTCCAGGGGAAAAACTTACCATTTGTATTCCGTATAAAACCTAAAGATTAAATATCCGCATACCGATATTAATATGTATATAACAGGAGTATGTAACGGTGTGTTGACGCTACGTTACATACTCAGACCAATTTGAAATGTATCGGGCATGGCAATGTTATGTCATGCACTACCATATGAATTGATATCTGGATTTCAGGCCTTATCCATGTGGAAAGGCAATATAATATGAAGGACAAAACATTAAAACGTATCTTTGCTGTCTCTCTTGTGGCAGCAATAATGCTGCCTCTTATCAGCATTCTGTTTATTTACCCCGCCTTTACAAAGCAGCTGCTTATTAATACAGAAGACGAAGCAATACGCACGGGCGCGCACTTTGCCCGCATGTATTTTGATGAATCTTCAGTAGTAACAAAGGAATCAATAAGCAATGAAATAATCAATAATGCTCATCATCTGATGCGTGATTACGAATTAATGAAAATTAAAGTATTTGCTCCTTCTGGAGAGATTGTATACTCAACTGAACAAAAGGAGATTGGAAACATAAACAAAAAGCCCTACTATCATGAAATAGTTGCAAACGGCAAACCATTTACAAAACTGGTAAAAAAAGAAACTGAGTCACTGGAGGGACAGAACGTCTCTGCTGATGTGGTTGAGACCTATGTACCTATTGTAAAAAATGGGACATTTGCAGGAGCCCTGGAGCTTTACTATAACGTTACTCAGCGTGTTAAAAGTTTAAACAAGCTTATATTTTATGCATCCCTGGCACCTCTCATATTTATGTTTGCCTTCCTTGCATCAGTAGTCTTTATCATTATCAGGTCTGCTAAAGATCAAGGCGCATCATTCTTCAGCAGAAATGCATTTAGATACCGATCTCCTCATCTGTCGTTGCTGATTATCACTCTCCTGGTCATCGTTTTCGAGTCGGTTGCCATGGTATTAATACAGGCGATTCCATCTCTGTCTGATGTAGAAAGAACTGTACTGGATGTATTCATTCTTATTATGTTCCTGACCCCGACGATTTTTATCTTCCTTGTCCAGCCGCTGATGAGGTACAATGCTGAACTCAGCCGTGCAGAACAGGACCTGAAGGAGAGCCAGCTTTCCCTTGTTAATGACCATAAGGAACTACAAAAGATATTCAGTAATGTTGAAAACGCAAAACTGGAATGGGAGAAGACGGTAGACTGCGTTTCAGACATTATTATACGTACTGACAGGGACGGAAAAATAACCCGGTTCAACAAGGCCCTTCAGGAGGTCACAGGGAAGAAGTACGATGAAATAATCGGATATCACTGGGAAGATTTTATCACTGATTACGAACTGGAAGTTACAACATTATTCGATACCAGCACTGAACTCTTTCATGAACCTACAGGGAAGTGGTTTATGCTGAACTCATATCCGTTTTATGATAAGGATGAGCAATATCTGGGAAATGTCATAACCATCAATGATAATACCGAAACGAAAACGCTTGAAGAAGCGATTGTACAGGACAATGCCCGACTGGAGAAAACACAGCAGGAGCTTAAAGATGCCTATGACGAGCTGAAGAGCGCCCAGTCCCAGATGCTTCAGAAAGAGAAGATGGCATCCATAGGCCAGCTTGCAGCAGGGGTTGCACATGAAATAAACAATCCCATGGGCTTTATCTCCAGCAATATAAGTTCTCTGGGCAGGTATACGAAGAAGATAGCAGAGTTTATTCATGTGCAGGATGAGGCGATTGCCTCTGCTGATTTGCCCGAACTATCAACAGAGCTTAATGAAAAACGTAAGAAGCTCAAGCTTGATTTTGTACTTGAAGATATCGACCAGTTGATAGAGGAGTCTCTCGATGGGGCAGACAGGGTGAAGAAGATCGTACAGAACCTGAAGAGCTTTTCCCGCATAGATGAGGCAGATCACCAGGCTGCCGATATAAATGAGTGTCTGGAAAGCACACTGAATATCGTCTGGAACGAGATAAAGTACAAGGCAACCGTGTCCAAGGACTATGGAGAACTGCCCATGACTAACTGTTATCCCCAGCAGCTCAACCAGGTCTTTATGAATCTTCTGGTTAACGCGGCTCATGCCATTGAGAAGGAAGGTGAAATTACCATTAAGACCTGGAATGGTGATGATTATGTACATATTTCCATATCAGATACGGGCGAGGGCATACCCGGGGACAAGATGAACAAGATATTTGAACCTTTTTATACGACAAAACCGGTAGGAAAAGGAACGGGTCTCGGTCTCAGCATCACCTATGACATTATAAAGAAGCATAAGGGTGAAATGTCTGTTGACAGTGAAGTAGGGCAGGGGACGACTTTTACGATAAAGATACCTGTAGCAGGAAAAGATACCCATGGATGATCAAATAAACATTCTTTGTGTGGACGACGAAAAGAACGTTCTCAGGTCAATCGAGAGACTTTTCCTTGACAGTGATTATGAAATCATGACTGCTTCATCAGGGGATGAAGGACTGGACATTCTCAACAATAACAGGACCATACAGCTTGTGATCTCAGATTACAGAATGCCCAAAATGAATGGGGTCGATTTTCTGAGGGAAGTGTATGACAAATGGCCTGAAACCATAAGGATAGTGCTTTCCGGATATGCTGACACTGCATCAATTGTTGAAGCAGTAAACGATGGGCATATATATAAATTTATTCCTAAACCATGGAATGATGATGAACTGAAAGTAACCATAGCCAAGGCACTTGATCACTATAATGTTAAGCAGAAAAATGTTCAGCTGACAAAAGCACTTGAAGAGAGTAACGAAGAACTCAAGGATATAAACAGTAATCTCGAAAATCTGGTTGAAGAACGAACATCAGAATTGATGCTCCAGAATAAAATTCTATCTGCTTCACAGAATATACTTGACTCGCTTCCGATTGCTGTGATGGGGATAGAACCTGAAGGGTCAATAGTTCAATGTAATAAAAAGGGGCTGGAGTATTTCAGTATTGAACAGGGCAATGTGCTCGGACTGCACCGAGCGGATGCACTTCCGGATGATATAAACAGCTTTATTGACAAAGTAATAGAGACAGGCGAACATGCCGATGATTTAGGAGATAATGGAACAAACATGCATGCCAAAGGAATATATATGAATTTCTCAACCGGACAGCAGGGCGCCATACTCGTGTTTGATAAAGGAGAAGAGGAGTAATGGAAGCGGTCAGAGATGTGAATACAGAAACACCCATGGGTATCCTTTTTGTCGATGACGAAAAAAATGTGCTCCAGTCCCTGAGAAGGCTGTTTATGGACCATGATTACGAGATTACCCTTGCAAACTCAGGAGAAGAGGCACTTGAGGTCCTGAAAAATAATCCTGAGATAGGTCTTATTGTCTCAGATCAGAGAATGCCCGGTCTGTCAGGAGTGGATTTTCTTGAAAAGGCCAAAGAAATGCTGCCCGATGCGGTCAGGATTCTTTTAACGGGCTATGCAGACATTAATGCTGTGGCAGATGCGATCAACAGGGGTGGCGCTTACAGATATATAACCAAACCATGGAATGACGATGATCTCGTGCAGGTAATTACTGACGCTGCTAACAGGTTCACCCTTGTTAAGGAAAACAGGAGGCTGCAGGCTGTCATAGAAAAGAAGAATGATGAGCTTGAGAGATGGAATGCCCAGCTTGAGTATTATGTTCAGGAGCAGACCCTTGAGATCCAGAATAAGAACTCTGAGCTGGAAAAAATGAACGTTGATCTGAAGCATGATTTCATGGACACCATCGCATCTTTTTCGAGTCTCATTGAACTTCGCGATAAAATAATGTGTAATCATTCCAAGTATGTAGCAGCACTGTCAGTGAAAATAGCAGAAGCAATGGGACTGAAAAGAGATGAAATCGAGGACATTAAAATAGCTGCACTGTTACATGATATTGGTATGATCGGCATGTCTGATGCATCACTGACCAAAGGGTATCAGGCAATGAACAGGGAACGTAAAAAAGAGTATTTGCAGCACCCGGTTCTGGGGCAGGCTGCCATTGACTCAGTTGAAGGGATGAGGCCGGCCGGTAAACTCATACGGCACCATCATGAAAATTTCGATGGATCAGGATTTCCGGACAGTTTAAGGCAGGAACAGATCCCATCAGGTGCAAGAATCATTGCCATTGCTGATTATATTGAAATTATGATGAATGCATCCGACTCTAAAAAAGCGATAGAAGATTTGATCAGTGAGGTAACATCGGAATCCGGCAAGCGTTTCGATCCAGAAATTATTCCCTATATTAAAAAACCCATGCAGGAGCTGTACAACAGAAGGGGCATTAAACATGACCTGATTGAAAAGGAACTCCTTGTTGATGATATTGAAATCGGCATGACACTTTCCAGAAACGTAGAAGGCGGTACAGGACTGGTCCTTCTGTCCAAGGACACAGTACTGGATGCAAAAAGTATCTCCTCTCTGAAGCGGTATTATGCGCTGGATCCTTCAAAAACAGGCGTCTTCGTCTGGATGGAGAGGTAGCCATTGGTCGGGTTTGATGAAAAGGAACAACAGTAATGAAAGATTCCATACTGCTGGTTGACGATGAGCAGAGTGTCATTTCAGCACTCAAAAGGGTCTTGCTGGAAGAGTCCTTTGAAATTTTTACGGCAAACAGCGGGACAGAGGGTCTTGATATCATGAAGAACAACAGGATCAAACTGATAGTGTCTGACGAAAGAATGCCGGGCATGTCCGGAACTGAATTTCTGACGACCGTTAAAAACCTGTTCCCGAGTACAATAAGAATCATGCTGACAGGACATGCCAATATCCAGGCAGCCATGAGTGCGGTTAACAGCGGTGAGATATACAGGTTTTTTGCGAAACCATGGAATGATATCGAAATAAAGCTCTCGATTAAGTCTGCAATAGACAAATTTAATCTTGAGGAGGAAAACCGGAGACTGCTGAAGACCATAAAACGCCAGGCCGGTGAGCTGAAAGAGCTGGAGCTGAAACACCCCGGCATTACCAGTCTTGAAAAGGATGAAGGCGGAACGGTCATATTGGATGAACTCCCTGATTCTGATAGAGAATTTTCAGATATTGTAAATGATATAATCTCAAAATCGAATATTAGCGAGTAACATGTATAAGGCCTCTGGTTGTCAAGGGACATAGTTAATCATTAACATCCATTCCCGCGAACGCGGGAATCCAGTCGTTGACAAAGCGATATAAAGATCGATGATCTGATATCATCCTGATCTTCTCTTTTAAGATCTGAGAATCAGTATTCATGCCATAGCCTCAGTCTGTCCTGTAATTGACTTTAATATTTTTTTTAAGTTATTATTTTCATTGCATTTGGGCCTATAGCTCAGTTGGTTAGAGCGGTCGTTGCGACAGGCCGGTAGTTCAGGAGTTTCAAAGTCTAATGGCCTGGTTTTAAATGTTGCGCATGTTGTCCTTAGGGCCTATAGCTCAGTTGGTTAGAGCGGTCGTTGCGACAGGTCGGTAGTTCAGGAGTTTCAAAGTCTAATGGCCTGGTTTTAAATGTTGCGCATGTTGTCCTTAGGGCCTATAGCTCAGTTGGTTAGAGCGCACGCCTGATAAGCGTGAGGTCGGTAGTTCAAATCTACCTAGGCCCACCATGTAAATTTTGCTACAGGCAAAATGGGAGTATGGAGCTAAGAGGTATGAGTTCAGCTTAATAATATTGTATAATAGCTGCTAACTTGTAACTCTAAACTCTAGAGTCGAAAATTTATATAATAATTTATCGGGGGTGTAGCTCAGCTGGGAGAGCGCCTGCTTTGCAAGCAGGAGGTCATCGGTTCGATCCCGTTCACCTCCACCATTTTTTTATTAAGATAATAGTTATTCGTTACTTGTTATTAGGTAACCAGTGATCATTTAATTGGCGTAATTATATTGTGACCACCAATAACAATTAACGAGTAACAAATAACGTAATCTGCTACGCAGATAAGCAGTTGATTTTTCCTGAAGCTTGATGTTATTATTTTAAGCCTTTGAATTAAGCTTCCGGTGGTTATACCGGAGGGGCCACACCCGTTCCCATTCCGAACACGGAAGTTAAGCCCTCCATGGCTGATGATACTTGGGCTGCGAGGCCCTGGGAAAGTAAGTAGCTGCCG